>CAZFNE010000128.1:0-9174 GCA_964520335.1 uncultured Methanosarcinales archaeon
AACAGCTGGTGATGCTGCATTTAATGTGCCTGTAGGATATGCCTTCATCCCTATTAATTACTTACCTGTAAAAGCTGAGTCCGGACCTGAAATAAATCCCAGGGAAGCTTATTCCCAGCTCCTGAATATTTCCATTGAAATGGCTTACCTTAATACCATGATAAGCCTTTCTGATTGGGATCAATCCATTTCAATGCCTCCGAATGCAACCGAATATCGTTCAAGGGCTCAAAGTTACCTTGTAGAGCTTGAAAACAAGAAGTGGATAGATCCTGAGTTTGGCAGGCTTCTTTCCATCGCTAATAATGGCAGTAACTGGTCAACAGTCGAAGCTGCAAACCTGAGAATCTGGAACCGTGAATACGATAAGAGGATAAAACTGCCCTCAGACTTCGCTGCCCGAGAATCAAATATGGTATCCTTATCTCAGGCTGCCTGGGAAGAAGCCAGGGAAAAAAATGATTACTCTATATTTGAGCCTCATCTGAAGGCTCTGGTTGAATTAAATAAAGAAAAAGCCAGGTATTGGGTGGGGCTATGAGGAACATCCCTATGATGCTCTCCTTGATGATTTCATGCCTGGGATGACCGTGGAAAAGTGTGACAGGTTTTTTGCTGATATTAAGCCTCAAACAATAGAGCTGATTCGGAAAATGAATGAATCCAATGCAACTGGTCCTAAGAATGTTTACAGCAATGCATTTTATCCAGAGGATAAACAGGAAGAATTCACGAAGAATATAACATCTGCTCTGGGGTATGATTATGGATCCGGGCAAATGGTAAAGACTAAGAGACACCCTTCAACTTGCACCATTGGAGCGCATGACGTCAGAACCAGCCTAACGTATGAGGAAGATAATCCGGAGGAAGCTATTTTTGCGGCAATACATGAAGGTGGACACGGTATCGCCTCCCAGAAGATTCCGGATGAATATTATGAAATGCCAATAGCCACAGAGCCAGGCATGGACATTGCAGAGGCCGAATCCAGGTTATTTGAGAACAACATAGGCCGCAGCAGAGCATTCTGGGAATACTGGCTGCCCCAGATGAAAACAAAGTTTAGCCCTGCTATGGATAATATTTCATCAGATGATATGTACAGATATACCAATAGGCTAAATCTCAGCCCTGTCAGGCTCGATGCAGACGAGGCATCCTACATTCTCCATATAATCATTCGCTATGAAATCGAACGTGATCTTTTCGAGGGGAAAATCAATGTAGAAGATGTACCTGAAGCCTGGAACCAGAAGTACAAAGAATACCTGGGAGTAGATGTCCCGGATGACAAAAACGGTGTACTTCAGGATATTCACTGGGCCTCAGGATATTTTGGTTATTTCCCTGCTTATGCTGTTGGTTCAATGAATGCAGCCCAACTGGAAGCAACCATGAGAAAAGAGTATCCAGATCTGGACCAAAGATTCAAATCAGGCAATTTTTCCACGCCAAGAGGCTGGATGGATGAACATGTGTACCGGTATGGGGCTATTTATAATACGTCCGAGCTAATGAAGAATGCAACAGGAAACGAAACACAGCCCTCTTATTTCCTGAATTATTTGAACACTAAATACGGACAAATATATGGTTTTAAATAATTTTGTAATAAGTAAAACAATGGCTAAAGACTGCCTGAAAGCTCGCAGATTTAAGAAACACTGCGAGTTACTTATATTTTTAATAAAGTCTATTCAACGGCTTAATTTAAATGGCGTCTGTTTTATTAACCTGGATCATGCCAGCAAAGTTATTTTTTGAGTTACTTAACCGATAGACAATATTTTTTGATTTAAGAATTTCTTAATAAATGCCTGTTCTCTATAATCTTTACCTTTGAAGCAGCGTATCCACTTAAAAGATTTCCTCCTAATGCAAAGTATCTTTCTTACTCATACCCTCTGATTTAGGAAGTCATTTAGAAAGTTATTTAGTGATACTGTTAGTTAATATGCGAAGCTTTTAGGGAGAGTCTATGGCCTTTATTGCTGCTGTTTCAATAACTCTCAATGATAAAAAAGTCAAAAATATGATTTTTGGATTTTATGAAAAATACCTGGACTTAAGAAAAGCTTTGATAAAATGGGGTCGACTGCGGGAGTGACACAGATTTAGAAAACAAATTATGACGATTGAGTAAGAAATATAATTTCTTCAATGTTAATCATAGAGAGAATGCGTAAATAATTTATGAGGGGCTGGTATGAGTTTTGGGGATATTAGGATATGTGAACATTTTGTGTTCAATCCACTGCAGGCAGGTTTTTTCACTTATCTTTTTATTGGACTCATTATAATAATTGTTCCTGCTGCGTTAGGGATTGATACCTTATTAGTGGGTATGGCTATTATCGCCATTGGGTTACTTACTCTTCCGTACCGGGCTTTTCTGGGATTACTGGAATTGCTTCATATAAAAGGAGAGGGGATCGCTGAACTGGATAACGGGATTTATATAAAATATGATTATATTAAACTGTTTAATCAGACCTGGGTTTATTACACTGAATATTATCGGAAAGTTTGGGAAGATGACAACAATACTTTTTAAGTAACTAACTCAAAAGCTTCTCTTGATGTTTGGAAGGAGTATCTTCGATCACGTAAAAAATATAATCTCAGGCAAGATTCATTGATTTTCGTTATCTGTTTTATTTACCCAATCCTGACGATGTACGTCCTCATAAAAATCTAAAAGCATTGTAATGACATCATTAAATGTATCATCCGTCTTACATGCTGCTTTCATTCTTTCAAGGTTCCCACATGACACTGCAATGGATATCATCCCATTGACACTTTTTTCTTCTGACATAGCAACAAGACTACTACAACAATATTTATAAGTTTTCTCTCGTCTTAGTTGACAGTTTTTATGGTTATTATACTCATAGAATAGGTTATACTTGTTTAATAAGACCTTCTAAATTTAGAGACATTTTAGACTTATCACAAGCCTAAGCTTAGAGAAATCAGATAGTTTTCAAGCTGATTTAATATTAGAGAAAAAAACTTTATCAGTATAACTGAAATGATGAAATGATTAAATTTTTTGTTTTTCTTGAACTATTCCTTTTAGAATACTTTCAGCCAGCTTGGACTTTCCTTTTAACCCTTACTCAATATTTAATTTTGAGGTTGGTTGAAATGGATACATCAGAGAAATACATCAGAATGTGCTCATTAGCGAAAGAAATTCAGAAGAAGTGGGTATTTCAGGCTGGTGATTTTGTTTATAATCCTTCTTTTGAAAAAGTTGAAGTTTTACTCTCTCCAGGAGACAATTCTATTAATTATATCTGGCTCCCGAGACAGGATCAACTTCAAGAAATCTGTATTGAGTTTTTTATGAAAAATCTGAAAATCTCGAGATTCGAAGCTTTCTTACGGTTTGTGGAATGGCATTCTGGACGCCTCAGATATGCTTTCGAACACGGACTCAAGAATAGAAACGGTTTCACGATTCGGGAGAAGAACTTTTGTTGAACCGTACAATGATAATAATGCACGGGAAAAAATGGGACGGAGAGAATTGGGTAAAAGCTTTAGACCGGTACACATTGAAGCCGCAGAAATCTCCACTTGAGAATTATAAAACCAATGCATAAGGTGTTCTTATATAAGGTGGTCTTTTTGTGGATAAATATAAGCCGAAAAAACCGGGGAATCGAATCGAGTTTCTTGAAATAGTCAATGAAATATGTGAGAAAAAGTATGAAAATGTAAGTATTAATTTGAAAATCGATGGGCTTGAGGTTGAGTACGAGCTTAATAACGCTGAAATAAAAGGAAAATATGAAGCTTGCTTCATTCCATATCCTGAATTTTAACTCTCTCATTTTAACTTCCTTTTCCAGTCCAATGAATTAACCGGTGAAATTTGATTATAATCTGGATTGGTTGAGATGTTCAAATAAGATACATTAGAATCGGAATTTGGATTTTTCTTTGAATTTCTCACATCACAAAAAGCTTTAATATTAAACGAAATAATTCTCTAGTGACTGTTGGATCTTATTAAAGATGTATATTAACGAGTTTGATTGCTTTTGGGCTAAAGATTCCTAATAATTCACGGTCTCAATTTATTGACTTGTACTTTGTAAGGGAAGAATGGAATGAATAAATTCGAAAAGATGTTGCTTGTTGCTTTTACATCTCTCATAGTCTGTCTATTAATTACAACATGCCTAACTACTCCGAAAGCTAAGATATCCGGTACTCCAATTGACGGTAAAGTTGCACTAAAAACTTCACCAATTAAGAATGCTGATGGCTCGGTAACATATACGAACGTTAACGCGACTGTATTTGCTTCCATGAAACAGGAACTTGCAAAGGCTGGAGTCCAGGTACCTCAAGGAAACGAAGGAAGTATTGAAAAATATGGTGCTAAAATCCACTTTAAATGGGATAACGCGACAAATCTCACAATTACAATTAAGGAGAAGCCCCGGTATATCTCAGATAAAACAATAGTAGAAAAAACTACTGATTTTGTTCATGCGTGTGGGGGAAGTTAATACCAAGGTGCTTAGGTAATAATCTTCGGATTCCAAGCTTCATTTCATAGAAACTATTTTCAGTTTTTAGCTAAAGAAAAGCCATCTGACTTGCATATATACATTGGCAAGCATAAGAATGATCAGAAATATCAAATGCCAGCCCTTATAGTATTTCATATCTGGCTTAAGTTCCTTATCCCAATCATTTTCATCTCTTTTCATATATTTTCCTCATTTATTTTTGATTGTCCAATCTTATTGTTCTATTCTATTTTGCTGGAAGCTATTTTGTAATAGGGTTTCAAAAAGCCTTAATCTACTTTTATTTCAGAAACAGAGCAATTTATTTGCACATATTTTCTGGCCTTTTCCGCTGATCTTTCTGTTACATTCGACTATATAAAAATCAACGACATATAAATTTTTCGAAAATGAATAAATGAAATTGATATTATATTTTTATAATGTGTATAGATGTACCAGGAGCAATTTCATTCAAAATTAGGATAATCAGCAGAAAAACTAATTTCTCTTATTTTCGTTCAAGCTAAATGATCAGGTAAAAGGACTGTCTTCATCTGATCATATCACTGGGGCAACTTTTGAAAATTAAAGATTGAACGCAAACTTTGCGCAGTCAAAAAATTGGAAATTTCTGATCTCTACTACCACCTTCTAGTGTCAGAGGCAAGATTTGAAAACACTAATATTACGGAGATATTTGTAATCGGTTTTAAATCTAATGTCTTTAAGGTGGGTGGAGAATTCCCTCATATTAAATCTCATATTGGTAAACAAACATTATTTCCAACTGTCTGATGTCTCTGACTTCTCTTCCTTTTGTTAAAATTTATTTTTGGATTCATTTCTAGATTTTATCTTTTAGTTTTATTTATTCTTGAATGTTCCTTTTTAAGCCGGTATTCTCAAAAAAGTCAGTTTCCAATAGTCACATATTAAGGATTTGGCCATAGCTCAAGATCACATTTTGTGCCTGTGTAGAAGAGAATGCAGTTATCTTTCAATTTAAGCGCATCGACACGCTCGTAATACATTTTCTGAGATAGTATACACTTATCTTCCCACAACGTGTTCAAAAGGAATGCATACACCATGGCAGGATCTTTATGTTCGACAAGATAAGCTTTTACAGCTTCATAATATTTGTTTGATTGTATCCTTTCCAACTTTATCCCTAAAAACCACTAACTGTCTAACTATATAAGTTTTTGGGGAAATATGCAAAGTTCATGAAAGTAAACCTATCATGGAAAATCCGTAATCAAAGTTTGTCTTTAGTCCCGTTCTTTTAGTCTCGAAACTCTCACACCAACCAATCTTATTTTTGCTTTCCAATAAATTCCTAGAGGAGCTGTGTTACTGTTCTTTTAATTACAAATATATCGGAAGTCCAGACCGAGACGTCTTTGCGCGCGTATATGTAGAGAAGTCGTCATACCGACCTTAGGAGTTACTATTTCGAAAAGAAAACTATTTCTTAGAAGAGTTCTGTGTACATTTTCTGCAAGCATTTCAAGAAAGCCCAGAATCTTTACAGGATCGTTTGTATCTTCATCAAATGTTCCGCTTCTACTTATTGATTTTACTGCTTCTTCCTATTCCTTTACTTCACTGAAATCCAGGCCATATGCCACCTGCTTCATCCAGAGCCCCATTTTCCCGAACATTCAGAAAGCCTCTGGGTATCACAGTTTGCAAACTCTTCCACTTTTGTTATTCCCATTAATTTCAGGTGTTCTGTTGTTTTTCCCCTATACCTGGAATTTTTGAGACGTTTAGTGGAAATAGAAAGTTCCGGGTCCTGCAGTCTAATAACCGTAAACCCATCAAGTTTCTGAAAGCCTGAAACTATTTTTGCAATAAGCTTATTCGGGCCGACGCCAACAGAACATGTAATCCTGTCCTGCCTCTGGATGTCATCTTTAATCCGGAGCGCAATTATGGCAGCTTCTTCGTAATTTCTGATGTCAGGGCCTGGTACAAGATAAGCTTCATCTACACTAATTGCTGGAACTTCTCAGCAAAACGCTTTTTTTTCCATTGTGTTTATCGAAACCTGTATGTAGAGCCTTATATTCACAGGCACAAAAGCAGCATCTGGACAGAGCTTATATGCCTGGGAAATCGGCATTGCCGAATGTATCCCATATTTTCTTGCCTCATATGAACAGGTGCTTACAACTCCCCTTCCTTTTCCTCCCTTCGGGTCTGCACCCACTACAAAAGGAAGTCCTTTCAGTCCCGGGTTTTCCTGACTTCTATTGAAGCAAAAAAGCTGTCCATATCCACATGGAAAACAATTTGCTTATCAGGTACCTTTATTCTGGAATCAGGAGCACTCATTATTCTAAAATAGCATATATTATGTAAAAAAGGGTTTAGGAAATTGGATGTAAGTATTAGCCAGGTTTGGAAAACAGCTTAAGAATGAAAAAATTTCTACAAAATAAGATAAATAAAAAATGCTAAATGGAAAACCCGCAATATGCAATATAAATAACAAAAATGACAAAATACTAAAATTAATAATATAAGCTAAAATAGAGGCTGAAGTCGAACTTTCAAATTTTTGAATTTTCGATTTGTATTAGTTTGGTTTTTTTCTTTTAGCTTTTTACTTTTAGCTTTTTACTATATTTGTCGTTCAGTCTTCAACAGGTAGAGTTCCTAATGGGGGGAGTTTAATTAAAGAAAATCTTAATACCTCGCGCCAGGAGAAAAATCCCTACGAAAATAATGAAAACATAATTGGAATTCACTTTCCAGAACTTATGTCAAAATCCCTTGCAGGGGAAGTTATAACTTTGCCAGATGATGCAAATGGAAAAGTTGCGCTCATTGCTGTTGCTTTTATACGCAGTGCACAAAGCATGCTTGATTCCTGGATTGAGCCCTTTGAAAGAAAATTTGGTGAAGATGACAGGTTTACAGTCTACGAAGTTCCCATGATAAATGCAGCCTGGAAAGTCTTTTCCTGGTTTATTGATTCGGGCATGAGGGGAGGAATCCCTGCAAAAAAACACAATAATGTAATCACCTTTTATGGAGATTATTCGGAATATCAACAGGTTCTTGGAATGGAAAATCCAAATATTGCCTATGTCTTTTTACTGGATCGCCAGGGAATTATTCGCTGGAAAGGCCAAAAATATGCAGAACCCGATACCGAAAAAGCGCTAATTGAAACTGCAAAAGCTTTTGCTGGAGGTAATTTAAGGTAAAAAGCTAACAATTTGTCAATCATTGACTAACAGTCAATAAGCGACTTATAGCAATTAATTTACTGGCCAACAATTATCGGTTATTATTAATCATCAGTAAATTAAATTCTGATTACCTTTTATTTAAGCTGGTTCAATTTTATTTAGTTTATTTTATTTAATTAAATTTAACTTAATTTCACCTAGCACAACTTAACTTAGTTTACTTGAGTTAAGTTAAACTTTCGATAATTTAAATGGTGGGGGAAATGAAAGGAATAAAGGTAATATTTGGGGTTCTTGCAGTACTTCTCCTAGTTTTTCTTACTTATGGAGTCCTGAGAACCGTACCTCTTAATAATTGCGGAGAAAACGGTGGTGTTGGCTGCGTTAAACTCCCTGAGGGCTTTTCTGTTGATTACTACGCTGAAAATATTGAAGGAGCAAGATCAATGGCCCTTAGTCCCAACGGTACTCTTTTCGTGGGCAGCAGGGATGCCGGCAAAGTTTATGCTGTCCTGGACACGAATAACGACAGCAAAGCAGACAATGTGCTTGTACTTGCAGAAGGCCTGGATATGCCAAATGGGGTAGCTTTCAGAAATGGGTCTCTGTATGTTGCCGAAGTCTCAAGGGTAATTCGCTACGATGACATCGAATCAAGGCTTCAAAATCCTCCAGAACCTGTGGTGGTTAACAGTAGTTTCCCGAATGAGCGCTCTCACGGCTGGAAATATATCAAGTTCGGGCCTGATGGAAAATTGTATATTCCTGTAGGAATGCCCTGCAACGTATGCAACAAAGAAGGGGAAGATGCCCGTTTTGGGACTATAATGCGAATGGAACCTGATGGAAGCCAGCTTGAGATTTTTGCAAGAGGAGTCCGGAATAGTGTGGGCTTTGATTGGAATCCGCAGACAGACGAATTATGGTTTACCGACAATGGGCGAGACTGGCTTGGAGATGACCTCCCGCCAGATGAATTGAATAAAGCTCCTGTACAGGGTTTGCATTTTGGGTTCCCATACTGCCATGCAGGCGATATCCCTGACCCTGAATTCGGAGGGCAAAGAAACTGCTCTGAATTCGTGCCTCCGGAAATGAAGCTCGGCCCACATGTAGCTGCCCTTGGGATGACATTTTACACAGGCACAATGTTTCCAGAGGAATACAGGAACCAGATCTTCATTGCCGAGCATGGTTCCTGGAACCGGAAAATCCCAATTGGGTACAGGGTTAGCCTTGTAAGGCTTGAAAACGGAAAAGCTGTGAGTTACGAAACTTTCGCTGACGGTTGGCTGCAGGGGCTTGCAGCCTGGGGAAGGCCTGTAGACGTCCTTGTAATGCCTGACGGAGCCCTGCTTGTTTCAGATGATAAAAATAATGCAATTTACAGGATCAGCCATACAGCCTAAAAAGAGTTTGCCTGAAATGCACTTATC
>CAZFNE010000129.1:0-9159 GCA_964520335.1 uncultured Methanosarcinales archaeon
TTGCCCAGTCCGTAAAGGAATGCTACACAGCCGGAATAAGAGTAATTATGATTACCGGGGATTATCCAGGCACAGCCCAGCATATTGCAAGGCAGATTGGCCTGAAAGCCCCGGAGAAATACATTACAGGCCCTGAACTCTCAAAAATGAATGAAACTGAACTTGCAGAGAAAATCAAAACCACAAATATCTTTGCCCGAGTTGTCCCTGAACAAAAATTAATAATTGTAAACGCCCTGAAACGGAATGGAGAAGTTGTTGCAATGACAGGCGATGGGGTAAACGACGCTCCGGCCTTAAAATCCGCAAACATAGGAATTGCAATGGGAGAAAGAGGCACGGATGTTGCCCGAGAATCCGCATCTATTGTTCTTCTCAATGATGATTTTCTCTCTATTGTTGCAGCAGTCAGGCTTGGCAGGAGAATTTTTGATAATCTCAAGAAAGCAATTAACTATATTTTTTCAGTCCATATCCCTATAGCAGGCCTTGCTGTGTTCCCAATTATTTTTAATTTGCCTCTCATTCTTTTACCTGCACATATAGCGTTTTTAGAATTGATAATTGACCCTGCATGCTCCACGGTTTTTGAAGCTGAGCCTGAAGAAAAAAATATTATGAATAAGCCCCCCAGAGATCTGCAGAAAAGAATGTTCGGGATGGAAAGCCTGACCTTAAGCCTGGTGCAGGGTTTAAGTATGCTTGCAGGCGTGATCCTTGTTTACGTGTATGCACTTGATACAGGCAAAGGCACGGTAGAAGCAAGAACCTTCACTTTTGCTACGCTTGTGGTTGCTAATCTTACTTTAATAGCAGCAAACCTTTCCTGGTCTCAAAGTATGTTTAAAACCTTAAAATCTGAAAATAAAGCCTTAAGGTATGTACTCATAGGAGCATTGTTAGGGCTTTTCCTGGTTTTGTACACACCGTTTTTAAGAAATATGTTCCGGTTTTCAGTATTACACCCTAATGATTTATTAATTGTTTTCTTCGTGGGTATTTTGAGTATTGCATGGCTAAGAATCCTTAAAAACAAAATAAAAGACAGCTTCTAAAATAGTATTTTTCTACAGTATTTTCGGAAATTTTCAGAAATTTTCAGAAATTTTTGGAAATTGTACGGAATTTGTGTAGCAGATAGGGAAACATTTTATCTCCCTATTCCCAATCCTTTTTAATGAAATTCAAAGCTATCGTTGTCGACATTGACGGGACAATCACCTGTGAAAAAAGGGAACTCCACCTGGGAGCCGTGGAAAAAATTCGCTCCCTAAAAGTTCCTGTCGTTCTTGCCACAGGAAATATCCTGTGTTACGCAAGAACAGCTTCAAGGCTGATTGGCCTGGACGGGGCCGTAATTGCAGAAAACGGGGGCGCTATAACTGTCCGCTATGACCTTCAGGGCACTTTTGAAGAAAGCCTCGAAAAATGTGAAAAAGCCTTTGTTTTTCTCTCCAGGCATTTTAAACTCACAAAACTTGACCCCTTGTACCGAAGAACCGAAATTGCCCTCAGACGCGATTTCGATTTTGAAAAAGCTAAAAAATTTCTAGCAACCCAGGACTTTGAGGTCGAACTGGTCGACACCAAATATGCAATCCACATTAAAAGCATTAAAATCAACAAAGGAATAGGCCTTCAGAAACTTGCAGCCCTCATGAACCTTGAAACCTGCGATTTTGTTGCAATAGGCGATTCTGCAAATGACGTAGAAATGTTTGAAGTTGCAGGCTTCGGGATCTCTGTCGGAAACGGAGATTCGCAGATAAAAGAAATTGCTAATTACATTACAGAAGCCTCTTTTGGTGATGGGGCTGTAGAAGCTTTTGAATTTCTGGAATCCAACGGCTGGATTTAAAAAAAATAACGGATTTAAAGCGGATTTAAAAAAAACAACAGTATTAACCGATAAATGCCGGCATAAACCGAAATAAACCTGGCTTTATATTAGTGTGAATTTTGATTTTTTAAAGCTCAATTTATTACCTTAATACTCTACTAAATTCATTTATCAACCCAATTAACTTTTAATTTCGAAACAGGTCTTTTAGCGCCAGATCCCAATGCTTCCATAATTCTTTTCTATCCTTGCTCTCCCTTAATAGTTTAATAACAACCGGATTTGGCTCTGCAAAGATTATCTGGTTATCTTCTTCCCCGAGCTCTTTATTAACCGGCCAGGCAATCTTCTCTTCATATATGGAAAACTGAGCATTGACACCTGGTTTATTGCCTCTTGCATCCAGACGTATCCATTTATCTAAATCTTTTATATAAATAGCATTTAGGCCGTGCAAAACCTTTACATCAGGAAACTGGCTTGAACAAAGCTTTTGATAGCAAAATCCGGCCGGTATTCCGAAAAGCCTCAGCATTGCAGTAAATAAATGAGCTTTTGCACAGCATATCCCATGTCCAGACTCTAGAACTTCTGAAGCTTTAAAGGTAACTCTCATTTCGCCTATATCGCCTGAATGATGGATTTCATCCTTAACAAACTCATAAATTGCCTTAATTAAATTAATCTCGCCTTCTATACCTTTCTTCAATTCATTGCACTTATCAGTGATTAGCTTGTGATCATAGTCCAGAATTTCACTCTTTTTTAAATATTCCTGAAAATTATCGCTTTCAACACGCATCTTATTCCTCTCTATTCACCTGCCAGTATTATCAGTGAAATCAGTAAAATCAGTAAATAGTAAATACTGAGACCCTTTATGAAATTTAAGTCTAATACGGAAACTACTTTTTTATTGAAATATATAAATTAACATAGATTTGCTATTCAAAATATTACTGAATAAAAGCGAAAAAAAGCGAAAAAAGCAAAAAGCATTAAAATTCATTACACTTCACAAATGTTTTTGAGCTATTTTTATAATGCCTAATCGATTCTAAACAAAAGAAAAGTTCTACAATTGAGAAGGGAACCATGTATGGAAGAGGAAGAAATCCAACACATGCAAAGAAGCATTGAGAGGGATTTATTCGAGGAGCAAAATAAAATATTAGATAGATTTTCTTCTCTGATAACCCTGACGATTACCATATCTGGTTTCTCTTTTACATTTCTTACTATTATGCTCGGTAAAGGAACTTATTTTCAGGAAGCCCTTCGTTCCTCCCATATTGGCCTTTCTTTTGTTTGTATAATCGCAGCTTTTCTAATTTCGATTGTTAATGTGCTGGCAATATTTCACCACAGGAGGCTAGTAAATAAAGGTGGCACAATAGTATACAGAGAAAATAATGAACTGGTAACTAACAATCTTAAATTATATCTTGCCATTAGAAGGCAAAAAAATTATTATGTAATTGCAATTACTCTTGTAGGACTTGGGCTGGTATCTCTCTTTAACCATTTTTCACAACATCATATTTTAACTACAATACTTGGTATCGGATTTATTGTAGTAATGTTACTTTTAATACGCAATTCTCGCCGATATCTGTCTTAAACATAACAATGAGAGCTTATCTATACTTGCATGCAATAGAAGGGATAAGTCAACAAGTGCCTATTTAGATATTTTTAAATTCGCCTTGAAAAGTAAAAAATTAAACTGCCAAAAGAAAAACACCTTATTCACAAAGAATAAAAATAAACTTTCGTTATAATCTGTCGAGTTTAGTCGATAAAATTCGCTGTTTTTATCGCGTAGAAACGATGAACTAAAACTAACATTTTGAATACATTATAAGTTTGAATTTGTTAAAACTAAACCCTAAAAGTTGAAAATAATTTAGACGAATTTACCAATTATAAAAACATTAAGTAATTGCAAATGGAGTTTATATGATTTATTAATGTTTAGATTCTCTTGTCAATGAAATCTTATGGCATGACTCTTACAATGTCTTACATTTTTACGTCCGTATTTTGCTTCTTAATCTGGAATAGTTATGGAAATAGGCAGTGTACCAAATTTGCTGTAAATTCGAGATAAAATTTTTGTATGCTGCGCACGAAACTGGTTTGATGATGTCGAATTCCCGAATCAAAGACTTTTTAAAATTTATAATTTTACAGAACTTTCGGCATACTGCCTGGAAATACATTTTTCATCCTTTTAGAAGAACAATTTATCATGAATTAAAGCTCATTTAAAAATAAAAATTATAATATAAACAAGGTTATTATACGACAAAATAATATTGTACTGGCAATATAAAAATCGCTGACAATTGGGAAACGTTTTCCCAACAAACAAAATAAAGTATAGGTAACAGGATTTATAGAATGTTCAGCATACTGCTACTTTTTTACAAGCAGAATTCACAAATAATTGTTATGTTTTCATAGGTTGCGTGTACAACAGCTTAAAGTTATTAATCGAGAACTTTTTTTCAGGGCATCTCTCTTCGCATTTTCTGCAGGCAGTGCCAAGGCATCTTGCAGTATTGATTTTGAAATTTTCGTTTTCTCTTGAAAGGGCTTCTTCTGGACAGTCCTGCACACAAATATTACAGCCACTGCACTCAATTGAAGCAGAAAAACTCCATTCCGGCTCCAGAATCTTCAGGCTTTTTCCAAGCTCCCAGATATCCCTTTCAGATCTTTTTTCAACAACACATTCTTTCAGGTTTTGCGGAATAGGCTGGATCCCTGCTTTTTCAAGGTTAGCATTATATTTTGCAAGAGGCATTCCTTCAGTCCAGAGGGCTATTTCCTGAACATAAATAGATGCAAAAGTAGGAGATGATGCAAACATAATATGGTTTGCAAGCAGCGATTTTTTTATTTCGTTAAGATATGAAAGGTAGTCCGGATCGAGGGCAAGATCTTTTGCAAGTTCCAGGGAAGTATTCCCGCACTGGATAATTCTTTTTGCGGCCGCTGGTACAATGCCTGTGAAGCGGGCTTTTTCAGGATCTACATATGTTCCGCTTGCTCCGCACATATACATGGTTTCCAGGTCTTCGTAGGCTATTCTTGCTTCATGCATCAGGGTAAGATGGCCAGCTCTTATAGCTCCAAAGGCTTTTCCAGCTTCAGGAACGTCTTCTTCCGAAAATTCGATGTTTTTACCAAGCTGAATTTTTCCGTCTTCAATATGAGGAGGCCTTATTATGCCGGTTAAAAGCCCTGCATACATCAGGGAGATTACTCCGGTTCCTGTAATTCCTTTCGCAGGATATCCTGCGGCTTTAAAAGTTCTGCTGCGCAAGTTTATTGATGGGCCTTCTACGAGCCTGAGGTTTTCATCAAGGACAAAGGCTTGCCAACCCCCACCTGACAGTTTCAAATCGGCAATTGCTCCAGGAGTTGCAAGCATTCCTTTGCTTATGTGCTGCCCTTCGATTGCAGGGCCTGCGGCAGCCGAGCCTGTATATATTCTATTATCTACTTTTAGGGCCATTTCGGCGTTTGTCCCGTAATCAGTAACCATACATATGTCCGAAGCGTCCAGAAAACCGGTCTTTATCATCATTGCAAGGGCATCGGCTCCTATTTCATGCTTTATCGAAGGAGGAATTAAAACTTCAATATCCTGGGACTCTTGGGAGATCTGGGAGTTCTGGGACTTCTGGTAAAGCCCAATTTCATTTCCTGAAATAATGTGCCCATCCCTTTTTGAAGGCTTTACATTCAGCTTTTCAAGGATATTTTTTCCAGCAAACGCAAGGTCCCGAATTTCTATTCCTTCGAATAGCGATATTTGGATGGGGTTCCCGCAAACGGCTATTCGCTTGAGATTTTTGGGTTTAAGGGTGGTTATGAGGGAGTTTACGGCTGAAATAAGAATTTCATGAGCTGTTTCCTGTCCATAAGTAATCGCAAAATCCATGTGGTCAACAACACTTGCCCCTGGAAGGGGGTTCCTGGACAAAATTGCGGTCCTGAGTACGGATTTTTCTGTAAGGTTCAGAAGCTGCGCTCTGATCCCACTCGTTCCAATGTCAATATTTATTGCCTGATCCATGCTAACACAGAATTTTTCAGTTTTTGCAGATTTGGTTTACTAATTTAAACATTCTAATTTAGAAAGCCGCCAATTAAGGAACATACAAAGAATACGAAGAGGGGAAAATATCAAAGGAAGAAAAATAAAAAATTCAAAAAGAAATAAAAGAGCTCAAAAAATAAAGCCCAACTAAGTTACAGTAGAATCAAAGTTATTATGATCAGCACGTATGAAGCTCTTTACGGACTTCTTTCCAGTTCTTTCCGTCACATATCTTTTTTGCGATTTTAACGGCGTCAAGCGGGGTTTTTCCGTAAATCGAGTTCCCAAAGGTCTCGACAAAATACCGATCTACAGCAGCCCCGCCGCAGGCAACTGGCACGTCTTCGGAGTCAAGGACTTCTGCAAGAGTTTTAAGGCCTTCTCTGGTTGTACTCATAAGGGTTGTCCCGACAACGAGGTCAGCATTTGCTGCTTTTATTGCTTTGACGGCTGTATCAATGGGAACATCACTTCCAAGATCGATTACTTCAAAGCCATTTGCCCTCAGGATGGCAGCTACAATATTTTTGCCTATATCATGAATGTCTCCTTCAATAACCAGAGATACGATCTTTCCTTCGGACTGGACGTATCCTATCCTTTCCTGGCAGAGCTTCACGCCTTCGATAAGGCTCTCATTTGCCAGAAGGATTTCAGGCATATAGCTCTCTCCAATGTCGTAAAGTTCACAGACTGTCTGAATTCCGGGCATAAGGGCATTTAAGACCAGGTCTGTTGGGTCTTCTCCTTTTTCAAGCAGGGCAGCAGTCAATTTAATCGTTTTATCAGTATTTCCTTCGATAACAGCTTCTGCTACGGCTGCATATTCAGGGTTTTTTGGCCTTCTGCTATCCTTAATCTGGTCAACGGTAGTCATCTCTTCATTTCTGCCTTCAAGGTCCAACCCAAGCCCAAGCATTATCCCTTCATCAATGAGCCTTTTAAATCTTGCAGGCTCTTTTTCTTTCATTTCGAAGATCTTCTGAACTTCGATATCGATGTGTCTGATCATTCCTGCATCCCCCCGAGCACATTTGCTTTCATATTCTTTCCGATCCCTACTCCTATCTGCCTGATGAGGTCTTCTATATCATCATATTTCGGAATTGGGGTTTCTTTACAGGCTCTGACATATGCCCTGATATTTTCAAGAGGAGTTTCATACGAGGCTCCACAGGCAGTCCCAACAATATCCACTCCCTGCTGAATACATTCCCGCGTCCTGTTATATACATCTTCGGGAGTCCCGTTTGGCATCAAGTTTATGACATCAAGGCTTCCCAGGATAGACATTCCATTGCCCATTACCGTGCGACAGTATGAGACTGGAACCGCATCAAAGGAGAAGCAGTCAATTCCGCTTTCTTTTATATAGGGCAGGAGTTTGCTTGTGTCTCCGCAGATATGCAGGATTAGCGGACAACTAATTTCCTTTGCAATTCTTTTATGGGCAGGAAGGACAAATTCCTTGTATATTTCCGCAGAAATCAGATTATTGGAAGCTGAAGGATCAGCCAGGAAAACAATATGTGCCCCATTGGCGGCCTGCAATTTTCCATAAGCTATTACGAAATCGGTTGCAGCTTCAATAAAACCATGAGCTTTTTCAGGATCGGTCTTTGTCCACCTCCCCATATTTTCAATGCCTGCTATATGGCCCGCCACCGTAAATGGAGCCGTAAGGGCGGGAATAACAGGGAGCATCCCATCATATCGCTTCCTCAATTCATAGATTGCTCCGAGGACTACAGGAATTCTTCCTGCCTCTTCCAGGTTCTCAGGCCAGGTTATATCTGAAGGGCTTGAATAAGCTGGACCGGTTACAGGCGGCCTATCCGGCTTATTCCAGTCAAGTTTGCATCCCAAAACTTCAGCTTCAAGGGAAATGTCAAACTGAGGACGTGCAGCTTCTACCCCACAGATTTCATATGGGGCAGCCGCAAGGTCTGCCATCATCTTGCTGTTAAAATGCGCTTCTGGCCAGGAAGCGTTGCATATCTTCATCAATTCGGTTGTTGTCTGAGCAAGAGGATTTGCAGGAGGTACGTAGTCAACCCTGCCTCCAAGTACAGCTGCCAGAGCTCTCCGAGTTGGAGTCATTTCACTTACCATAATTTATTTCTCCCTTTTAGTTTACACTGAGTGCGTAGGAATGTAATCTGAAATCCAGTACCGAATTACTGCAAGTTTTTTCAAATCAAAAGTAATTACGTTCACAATTAACATCTAAAAATTAAGCGAATTTGCAGGTCCGTAATTCTTCCTTTTTTTCCTTATTATCTAAATATCCAAATAGATTTTTAAATATTTTGATTCTTTTGCTTAATATCTTAATACCTGTATTTCTATTTGTAACCCAAGCACATTTACAGTATATCTACATGTTTTAGTTACGTATTTTAGTTTAACTCATTTTATATTTCTTCTGGGTGATATTTAGAAGCGAATAGCTTGTATTTACCTTTAAAAGAGAAAAAGATTTTTTTCTGAGGGTTATCTATCTTCTGACTGTTAAAATTATTGGACTGGGCAAGCCCTTTGTATTACATGTATATTTTTCTTACGAAAGTTCCCTTAATCGCAATTTCAGGATTTACTTCTCTTCAGCCCTATTGATACGTTTACCACCAAAGGCATGGATAGTTCTCGTCCCGGCTATGCATTTTCCCCACTGTTCTATCCCTTTTGGAATAAATAATTCGTCGCCCGGATTCAGAACAAATTCCTGATCATTTAATACTGCTATATATTGCCCACTGACACAAATCATGTACTCGTCAAACTCATGGGTGTGTTTTTTAGAAACCCTTTCAGAATAACATGTCCAGAAAGTCATCTGGCTGCCGTCTGCTCCTTCGTAAAAATAGCCTTCAATATCTTCAGTATTTTGCTCTTTGCTGTTGATCTTATTTCTTTTACTCTTCATGAATTCCGGAAAATCTTTCACGTTGAAACCTTCTGATCTAATTACTCTTTAATTCAATACTCTTTAATTCAATACTCTTTAATTCAATACTCTTTAATTTTAATACTCTTTAATTTTAATACTCTTTAATTTTAATACTCTTTAATTTTAATACTTTATTCCGATATTTCCAATATTTAAGAGAATTAATTGAACACATCAAGCCGATACCATTATCATGCAATGCGTGTCACTGTTTCTAAATTCTCAGCAGCTCTCTGCCTTTTTATTAAGAAATATATT
>CAZFNE010000130.1:0-9059 GCA_964520335.1 uncultured Methanosarcinales archaeon
GACTTAAAAGTCTGGGCATTCGTGACCCTCCGCGCTCCCATAGCAGTAAAAATAAAAATAAAAATAAAAATAAAAATAAAAAAAGAAAATATGAAGTAGTACGAATTAAAATATATCACTTCATGCCATGAAAAAAAAATGGAATAACAGAAATAACGTACGGGTAATTTGATCTTGCCCGAGAATTTTACGTATGAAAGAAAAAAAATCGATTTTAATTAGAAAAAATTTATTCCTGTAAAGGAGACCGAACTATAAAGTGCAAGAAAATTTCTAGAATGTAAGTTTGCAAATTTTTTTCATATCAAGCGTTTTTTTAAAATTTTAATACCAAATTTTTTAGAGTTTGGGTTAATACCATTTAAAATATTTTGTTTTCTTTTCTAACCCTTTGGTCCAAAATGCTAAAATAAATAAAAGGAAAGGAAATTTTTCCATTCGATTTATAAAGAATTATAAGACTACTAGAATTGTCTCTTACAGGCAATCTCCAGTTTTTTACTCCAGTAAATAATAATCACTTTTCCTTAACAAAAGTTACTTGCCCCTAATACTAACATATGTTTCCAGCATAATTTTTTATTTTATTTTTTACCACGTTATTTTCAGATGTCACCTCAGTAATTTTAAAATAAGGCAGCCCTTTAATTGCCAATCTAGCCATATCATACTCAACATTTAAAGTATGTTCCTTGACTTTTTTGGGGCTGGCTACAATATTTAGCAGCTCCTCAAGCTTTGGGCTATTTGACCTCCAGGTACCGTTACTTTGTGTTTCTGCGGTAAAGATTTGCCATTCGATTTTTACTGATATATAGATCCCCCCATTAAAAGCGCCCAGTATTGGAACTTAGCGCTTTAAAAAAACAAAAAACCGATTAAAACAATTAGATTATTGGTTTAATTATTTTTATAATCTTCTGTCTATAAGATTATAGGATGTATATAATGAAATTTTACTCTTAAACTATATTTTTAATTCATGACAGCCACTTTAACAAAAAGTAGTATTAAAATACAAAAAAAAGTTTTTACTCTAAAACTAAACAAAAAGAAGTTTTTCTTACAGAAACAAAATGGGCTTTGAAGTGGGAGTAATCAGGAACCATTGACATTCCTACATTTTTTAAATTTAAAAAGTAAAGTGCCAATAATTTAATATTATATTAATAATCAATATCCAGCATTCACAAACCTTATCTGAAAACAAAAGTTAAAGAAGTAAAGGTTTTAAAAGCAAATAATGGGATTAATATATTTAGTTTAATTTAATTTTAGGTGAAAAATTAATTTAATAAGAGGCCATATGACGCCTGAAAATATGATAGTTTTTTTCCTGGGAATTGCATTAATGCTTTCAATGGCGCTTTTATGTGGTCACCTTGCAGGCAGGCTTCATTTTCCTGCAGTTTTAGGAGAACTCTTCGGAGGTATTATTCTTGGCCCAACTGTATTGGGCTGGTTTCTCCCGGGAATGTATAACTGGTTATTTCCGAGTACAGGTCCCGTGTTTTATGGAAGGGATGCTCTTATCCAGATTTGCATGCTTTTCTTTTTATTTGCCGCTGGGCTTGAAATGAATTTGAGTCTTTTCAGAAGAGTGGGCACCAAGATTGCCTGGGCCAGTTTAATGGGAATCGTCTTCCCATTCATACTTGGCTATGGGGTGGTTATCCTATATCCTGGCCTCTGGACAGAACATTTACAGGGAGATATCTTTCTTTTTGCAATGTTTCTCGGTACAGCCCTTTCAATTTCAGCCCTGCCTGTAATTGCTAGAATCCTGATGGACTTGAATTTAATGAAAACAGATATTGGGATAATTGCCATTGGAGCTGCAACTATAAATGATCTTATAGGCTGGTCCTTATTTGCATTTATACTGAGTAACTTTACCTCCAAGGGTATTGTAAATATCCCTCCGTACCTGACTTTTATTCTGGTATTTTTATTGTTTATTCTTATGCTTACAGTAGGCAGAAACCTGGCCCAAAAAGCGCAGAGTAAGTTTAAATCCCATTTACCCTGGCCAGGGTCGTTTCTTGGAATTACTTCTGCCCTTATCCTGTTTGCAGCGGCATGTGCGGAAGTAATTGGGATTCATGCGGTTTTTGGCGCTTTTCTTGTAGGATTGGCCTTTTCCCAGAACCTGGAAAAACGGGACACTGCACACGAAATGGTTTACCAATTTGTAATGTATTTTTTTGCTCCCCTTTATTTCGTCTCAATCGGGCTGCGGGCAAATTTTGTAACTTCATTTGACCCTGTTTTGGTGTTTGTAGTTCTGGTTATTGCATGTGCAGGCAAAATTCTGGGGGTAACTCTTGGGTTAAAGCTTGGAAAAATGCCCTGGAAGCAGGCTACAACTGTTGGCATTGCTATGAATGCCCGAGGAGCTATGGAGATAATCCTTGCTACTGTTGCCAGAGATGCCGGGCTTATAGATGACCATATATTTGTAGCTTTAATAATTATGGCCCTGGTCACATCTTTTATAAGTGGCCCAATAATCAGCCGCTTATATCATTCTAATCCTTTAAAGAACAGGATTCAACCTCAATTAAATTAAAACCCAAAAAAAGGACAGCAAAGAATAGATAGAGATAAAAGGTCTTAACAGGCACTTTGTTTTAGCTGCTTTCATAAAAGGGGACTACGAGTTACAGATTTCAGGATCTTATTTAGTTTGCGGCAGGCATACGATTTTTTAATTTCTCACAGGAGGTTTCTTTCCTGTATGCTTTAGATTTTCTTTTTCCTTCAAAGTTTAAGAAAATTTAATTAAGAATTAGTTTGATGCTGGTTATAGTTAAAGAATATTTATAAAAAAACATCAAAAAAGAACGTTCAATTTACAGACACTTAAATTTAAGTATTTTGGAATTTAATATTTAACTTGGACTTTGAATAGCCCACTATAATTTTAATTGAGAACTCAATAAATATCCTTAAATAAGTTCTTGATTCCTACCTTATAGTTAGTGAGAACAAGTTATGAAGAATTATGCAAATTTATGAAAAGGAAACCAAAAGAGGATTTATATTAAATTTAATAATATATTTACCCCTAACTGGCAGAAAGAAATTAGAACGTATCTAATTTATAGATAAAGGCAGTAAATTATTTAGGGGTAGAATATCTTACGACTGGATGAGTATGATACAGAGTAATGATCTTATAAAAGAGCAGGCATTACAATTAAAAATAGAAATTGCACAACTCGAAGCTGAGGCTAACAAACTCGAACTTATGATACAGGAAAAAAAATACGCTTTAAACAGATTATGCGAGCTTTTAGAAATAAGAGGAGTAAATATAAATGATGAATGAAAACCATCTATGAATGAGGTTTTCAGTTCTTTCCATAAAAAAATCCAATCAAAGTTTTATTTCATATCAATAATTACCTGGCTATCATTCAAGAATATAGGTCATTTATCAAATCCATTAACCTCATCAACAACCTCATCAGTTATCAACTGCTGCGGTCAGTTGACAAAATTTTTAAATAATATTTGTTGATTTGTTTTTTACCATAGCTTATATGTTTTCGGATTTTTCTCAGTTTTAAATTCTTATTTCCAGGTAAAAAATTAGGAACATTAAAGAAATTCTAAAATGAAATTTAAATTTCAGAAAAATTAAAAGAATAATAATTCATTAAATAAAAGGATAATAATTCATTTAATAATACGATATTTAGAGAGTTTCATTAATGCATTTGTTAAATAGTTCCTTGGATTTCTCAAGCCCTGAATAGATCCCTTCTAAGTGTTCTTCAGTGTAATTCGGCTTATTTTTTACAACAATTGTATCTATAATACTGTTAAATTTGTCCTGTAAATTTTCAATTTTTATAGTTCTATCTTCTTCTAGGTCAGCAGAGATAAATTTTTCTGCATTTTCTTCAAAAGTGTCTTTAGCGAGTTCTAAACCTTCATTAATCCCTTCCTTGAAATCCGAAAAAGCCTGATCATCTTTATTCCTTTCAATCAAATCACTGAATTTTCGAATCGCCTTTTTAACTTTTAGTTTAGTCAATTATATCGCTCCAGGATAAAGTGTAAAGTTATAGATTGTAGGCCAGACAGTTTAGTTTAGGGCTTTTTATATAATTGTATTAAAATGACACATTATGATCTTTATTTGATAAGATGATATGTTAGATCCGATATAAATAAAAATATGGCAAATGGATATATTCTGAAGTAGCAGATAATAAATTATTAACTAGAGATTGAAGGTTAGAATAATATTCATTGAATTAAAATTACCTGTAACAAGATTACGGATGCCCTTTTACAAGTTCTCCAAATATTTGTTTTGATTTTTCAAACCCTGTGTAGATCCCCTCTAACCGATCATCGGAACAATTCGGCATTTTAGATAGGGTTATCTTGTCTATAAGCGAATTAAAATTATTTTGTAATTCCCTTATTCTCAGATGCTCACCGTCTCCGGAATAAGAAATATCGAATTCCTGCGCATTTTCATTGAATGCACCTTTAGCAATTTCCAGACCTCGATTTATATCCTCTTTAAAATCCGAAAAAGCTTGATGATCCTTGTTTATCTCGATTAAAGCATTAAATTTTCTAACAATTTCCTGGCTTTTCCGCATATCCATGTTTATCCTCCAGAGTATGGTTGTTGAAAAACCTATATCATTAGACTTGAGTTCACTTGCGACTGGATTAAATCTGTCAATATTTAATGGCTCTATGTTTGATTATTTGTATAATTATTCATTGATGTATCAAAAAGTCAAGGTTATTTGACAGGTGTTACTTAGATACAATTTGATCCGCAGCAGTTTCCCCCATCTTTTACTCAGCAATTGTTATTACTAAAGCTCTATGGCCTCAAGTTTTATGATTGCTCATTCTGATAAACAGACAGCGTTAACATGCTTAAAACTTGTTAAGGATCTTCCCCTGATCAGTTTTTATGTTATTTTCTATGTTTTCATAATTATATATTTTTATATTAATTTTTGCTGTTTACTATTTTTTCCACTGCACAAAGCTTTGAAGCGAATAATTATGAATATAGAAGAAAATTGCAGTAAATAATATTACAAAAATGGACATATAATAATACTCATTTTTACTTCTGAGCATAACAGAATAAAGGATAGGAATTTGAAATGGAAGAAACAATTGATTCCTGAAGATAAAAAAATAATAGAATCCATTCGTGGAGTATTATTAAGAGTTAAAATTAAAAAGAAATTTAAAAACAAGATTGAAAATTAATTACAGGGACATTTCTAAAAAATCTCTAAACATTTGTTTTGATTTTTCAACCCCCGTATAAATTCCTTCAAAACGATCATCGGAGCAATTTGGTTTTTTTGTTAAATTAATCTCATCTATAAGGGAGTTAAAAGTGCTTTGTAAATTACTTATTTTAACGTCTCTATATTCTTCAGAATCGAATAAGAAAAACTTTTCTAGATTTTCTTCGAAAGTACCTTTAGCAATATCAAGCCCTCTGTTTATGCCTTCTTTGAAGTCAGAGTAAGCCTGATAATCTTTATTCATTTCAATCCATTCACTAAATTTGCGGGTAGGGTTTCGAATTTTTTGGGGATTCAAGCTGGACACATCCTGTTTCAGAGTATAAAAAATTTCTAAATTTCAATAAAAAATTTTTGAGTTTTGCGTTAAATGACTATTTCCAGATATAAAAACTATGTGGTTTCAATTCCCGGGAAAATACCAGGGATATGAGAGGCTTTTTTGTTTTAGAGAAGACTAAGCGAAAATAGAAAAAGAAAAATTCCTTATTAATTACATAAATAAATATAAGTTTTTTTAAGGATTTAACAGAAATTTTTTAGTTTTATTTTGTAACTTATGTTTCCAATATATTTTGTTATTAATTTATATTTTTGAAGGAATAGAAAAAAAATGGAATAATTCAACTGAAAAATATAGTAATGTATTCGGGAAATATCTGTGAGCCCTGTAGATAAGCTCTACAAAAGAACTCTTTTTATGGAGTTCTTAGACTAAATTTTCCAATAACATATTCTGGCCTGCTTACTCAGAAAAAATCAGCAACAAGGCGCTATTGTATAGAAGAACCAGAGAATGTTATCCAGATGTATATAGACCCATATTCATAAAAATAACTCTCAAAAATATACGATTAGATTTTCTGTAAACTTTCTTTGCTTCCGAAATATTAAAAATATATAGAGATTGGACCAGGAATCCTTTTTCAGGTTCACGTTATCGAAGGGTTTTGCGATTTCATGCATACCTGTATCTGGCTAATGTTTTTGAGCCCCATAAGAAAACTACAATAAAAGCAATAATTACAGTAAGGATTCCTGTAATTGAAGGATCATAATGGGAGCCATTATTAGGAAATAAAGCCCAGCTAACATTATCCGTATCGTGGAAGAGAATGGTTGCAAACAAACTTCTCCCTGTGTTATTATATATCCAGACAATAAGAATTCGAAACGCGATAGAATAGACTCCACGCTGCCAGAATATCCAGTAGAGACTGCGTTGAGCCTGAATATCCGGAATAATATGAAATATTCCCCATACTGCCCCTAAAATTATGCCTGTCTCAAGCGCAGTCCAGCGTTTTTGCAGCGGATCAGCTGCATACCCCATCCAGCCTATCTCTTCGCATAAAGCTGAGAAAAAGAATCCCACAAAAAGTAAGGGTATTATAATAAATTGAATATGAGGCTCAGGAAGTGAGCGTCCAAAAAAGCGCATAATCCCATAAGAGAGCAAATAAGTAACGGGCAATAGAAGAATAATAGGTGCATACAAGACCTTTGGCTTGATTTTTTTATAATCAGGAACACGCTTAAATAAATTTATTACTCCGTCACGTTTATTTTCTTTATATACAAGAATTAAAGCCGCAACCATGGGGCAAACAAAAGAGAGTGCGCTTACTGGAAATTTCACAGGAAGTGGGAGGCTCTGATCAACAATAGTTCCGATTAGCCAGAATGGAAGCGCAAGAATAAAAACCAATAAAAAGAACCTAAGAGACGACGATTTTTTTGCCGAGGAATCGATGTTCATAGCTTACAGGTTCCTGAAGAATCATTTTAATTGACAAAAATTTTCTTTTATCCCAAGGGAAAAGATTTAAGGTTTTATCTCACTCAGACATTAAAATTATGTCAATTACTATGATCTTTATGACGAGTTTTACAAATTTAAACCCATTTTACGAGATTATTTATATTTGACTTTAATCAGTATTTTCTCTCAAACCTGTAATTAGTGAATTTCATGGTTTACAAATATTTAGTCCCTATATTTGGCTCCTTAAAAAGGGGAAATAGGCTGGATAGTGCCTCCCCTATTGAATAGCCTGCGGGGAGTATTAAAAATAACCATTAATACCCATTTTTAATTACAGGCGTTGTTCCCATCTCAAGATACTGATCTTTTTCAGGATCATACCTGGGCCAGGTTGTATTTGTCCTTCCATTGGGATCTCCAGTACTTGCAAATCTAACCCAGAAATCCATTATATAATCCGAGACATTACTGCTAGTGTGGTCCGGTTTCCAGAATCCTGGCCTGAATACAAAGGGAAGCTCACTGCCATGAAAAGCCCCATTAGGCTGCCCGGGAAGAACGTAAGTAAACCTGTAAAGGTATGTGCTCTGGTTGAGCCCGGCCATTGATCCGGCAACAAGTCTTGCAGCATCATTAAAATCATAGTCAGTCATTATCCTCTCCATCTGGTGCTGAGCCTCCTTAGAGGTCTTTGCAGGATACTTTGAAAGGACCTGGCTGGTGTTTTCCCCAAAATAAGCCCTTAAATACTGTTCATATGCAAGAACTGTCATATTAGTGCCTGCAGCAAGGATTGCACCTTCATCGGCATTTGTCCCTATAATGAGTGGGACTGGATTCTGTCTTCCTTTCCTAAAGGAGTCTTCGGGAGCCTCTGAAATTAGCCATCCATCAATTGTTGGCTTAAAGTAAACATCACGATTGCCCCAGAAAGTAAATATATCCACACCGGGAGTTGCATTGACCAGATCGAAAGCACTAACGGATCTCATCTGTGAGATTGCTTTTGGATCTGAGTATCCGAGGTTTTCAGCAAATGTTACCCCGTTCTTTTCGGCTTTAGTTCGTGAGTCAAAAGAAGTTAAAGCGACGCCTTCCTCCCAGAGAGGCCCACTTTCAACAATAGCCTGTTTATAAAGCCCTCTGCTCTGAGGGATAACCAGATGGGAGAGAACTCCACTAGCCCCGGCCGATTCCCCAAATATCGTAACTTTTGCTGGGTCCCCTCCAAATGCTGCAATATTTTCCTGAACCCATCTGAGTGCCGTTTGCTGATCAAGCAGCCCGTAATTGCCGGAAGTGTTATTTGGAGATTCTTCAGAGAGTTGGGGATGTGCCAGAAATCCAAGAACGCCAAGCCGATAATTTAGTGTAACGATAATAACACCTTTTCTTGCAAGGGCACTTCCATCATACATTGAACTTGACCCTCTCAAGAATGCGCCCCCATGAATAAAGACCATTACGGGTAGTTTTTCTTCAGGATCGCGGGCTGGAGTCCATACATTAAGATACAGGCAGTCCTCGCTCATATTTCCGACATTCTCAATGCCACCTCTGCTTGAAATTTGTGGACAGGCCGGGCCGAATTTGTCCGCGTTCAGGATCCCTTTCCAGGGTTTTGAAGGCTCAGGAGGTTTCCATCTCAGTTCATTAATAGGAGGAGCAGCATATGGAATTCCAAGGTATGCTCGGGTTCCATTTTCATTTATTCCTGAAATATATCCAGTGTTTGTTTTTATGATGCTTGATTCCGGGCATATTTGCATATCATAAGCAGCAGTGCAACTGACCATGAAAGTTAAACATAAAAATATTATATATACAGATCTCATAGACCTCATCTAATTCCCCTATCCTTAATATACGTCCAAATAATACCAAAATAGTAATTTAATATCCAGCTTTAACTTCAGGTTTTTCCCAGATCTCAAGATATTGATCTTTTTCAGGATCATACCTGGGCCAGGTTACGTTTATTCCTCCATTTGGGT
>CAZFNE010000131.1:0-6077 GCA_964520335.1 uncultured Methanosarcinales archaeon
GTATTATGACTGAAAAAGATAAAGGGTTTAAGTTCGAGCAATTTGATGACGATTCCTGGGATTTGGAGGAAGATGCTAATATGGACTTAAATGAGTCCGAAGCAGATGAAGAAACAAAAGCTTACCAGGAGATAATGGAAATTATTGGGTCTGTAATGTTGAACGAAGACTTTTCCCTGCAAAACAAGAGAAGTTTTATTATTAAAAGGGCACTTTGCTTCCTTGATAAAGAAATAGAAGAAAATAAGAACTTCGTTGAGGCCTGGTTAATTAAAGGCACGATTTTTTACAAAACAGAAAGATATAGTAACGCAATACAGGCTTTTGATACCGCCCTTGAAAACATTCCTGAGCCTTTCGGAGTTGCTTCCGAAGAAGAGCTCGAGGCCTGGGAAAAAAGTAATGGTACTAACTTCAAATATGCCCTGGAATTGAAAGCCCTTGCTTTTTTCAAGCTCGGAAAATATAAAGAAAGTTTAGATCCCCTCGATAAAATCCTGGCAGTGTATCCGGAAGATCCTGAAATTCAAAAATATCGGGACATAGTATCTGCACTTGAAAATGAAAACCTGATTAGAGAATTGAATAGTATCCCTTATGTCTGTCCCGAAGGTTCCGATATCCGAAAAAATGAAAGCGAATATGCTTTAAATCTTGAGAGATACGAGGAATTCCTGGATAACTTTACTAGCGCCCTTGAAATCAATCCTGATGATGCAGATATCTGGGGATATAAAGGTTCTATCCTTTACAGGCTGGGGAAATATGAAGAAGCGATTGAGGCCTGTAATGAGGCTATCGACATTTCGCCTAAAAATGCGAGTGTATGGGCAATTAGAGGTTCTGCTCTTTATATGCTTGATAAGCCAAAAGAAGCCTTAAAGGCCTTTGATAATTCTTTGCAAAAGAACCCGAATCTCTTCGAAGTCTGGATCAATAAAGCCTTCATTCTTTTCAAAATGGAAAGGTACAGGCAGGCAGCAACTGCCGTAGAAAATGCTTTAAGAATTAAACCTGATGCCGGAATTGCTTTGAAGCTCAAAACCGCTATCCTTAAGAAAGTGGATAAATAAGAATTTTCAGTCCATATTTCAGCCAAAGATCGATTCTGTAAATATCAGTAAATAAAAATCGTTCTTTTATATTTATGAATTATAAGAAGCCTTCCGTTTTATTATCATATTATATTGTATACATTAATAAATAATATATTCATATGGATATATTCAGAAAATATTCTTATGTCTGGATAACTGCAGCATTTTTTATATTTTCGTTATGTGGACACTGGATTTTTGGCTGGTTTGCTTATGTCCAGGAACAGGAATCGGACAATAAGCCGGTAGAATTTAGTGAATATGCAACTCAGATGTTGCGTGACACTTTTGAAAACTGACAATCGGAATTTCTGCAGCTTATCTGGCAGGTAGCAGGGCTTGCTTTCCTTATATATGTAGGCTCTCCGCAATCAAAAGAAGGAGATGAGCGAAAAGAAGAGAATCTGGACCTTATTCTTAAGTCAGTAAATCCTGAAAAAGCAGATGAATTGATTAAAAATCTGGATACAAAGTATCCGCGTCAGTAAATTTGTAATCTTTGTTGATAAGCTTTGTTAGTAGGCCCTTTCAACAAGCTTGTCAAGCTTTAAGAGAAAAGAAATGATTTGGAAATTTCTACTGTTTGTATCAATGTCTTACTTCCTCTATATACTCTCCTCCCAGCTCTACGTATTCCTGTGCATTTTCCATAATAGCTTCGATTTCTGATTGTTCTAAAGCTCTTTTTACTTTTCCAGGAACCCCAATAATCAGACTGGATTCAGGAAACTTCTTTCCCTCAGGAACTAGGGCATTTGCTCCGATTATGGAATTTTTCCCGATCTCGGCTCCATTAAGTACCGTAGAATTCATGCCTACGAGTACATTGTCCCCTATTTTGCAGCCGTGAAGCACAGCTCCATGTCCCACTGAGACGTTATCTCCAACAAAAACTGCATTTTCAGGGTCAACATGAATAACTGCGTTGTCCTGGATACTTGTTCTGTTCCCGATTTTTATCTTATTTTTGTCTCCCCGAAGCACTGCATTAAACCAGATACTTGAAAAATCTCCAATCTCGACATCTCCAATTAGAGCTGCAGAATTTGCAATAAAAGCATTTTCTGCAATTTTTGGCTTTTTATATTTAAATTCAATTATCATTCTTATTTCTCCTGTTCTCTATAAAGTAACTGGTATCCTGTCTTAGAACAATTTATTTCCCATTTTCTAACATTATATTCTTATAATGTTCATTATTTTAAAACAATATGCAAGTTATAGATCACATTATTGATTTATTTAAAATCTATATTTAAAATCTGTTATCTGTTGCCATGCGTATAAAAAAGCAAAAATTTCAATGAAGGGGAAAATCAGTTAAATAGAGAAAAATGAAAAATAGTAAAGAAAAGGAAAAAAACTTAAAAGAATCCAAAAGTAAAAAAGAAAACAGTATTTATAAAATAAAAATTAAAAATAAAAAATTATATAACAAAAATTAGCAGACTCTTGGAATCGGGTCTCCTGCAGGCACGTCTACATATCTCATGCCTCCAAAGCGGTTTCTCAGGATTACTTCCCTTTTAATTTCTAAAGTGGCCTCCCCGATAACAGCAGCATTCTTTCCATAGGGGTGCTGCTTCAGAATTTCAAGGACTTCTTCTTCAAAACCGGATTTGACTCCAATAATTGCCTTTCCTTCGTTTGCAACTTCGAGGGGGTCAAGCCCGAGCATTTCACAGGCTGCAGAAACTGCAGGCTTAAAAGGAATCCAGTCTTCTTCAATAAGGATGCCTACTCCAGATTTTCCTGCCATTTCATTCAGGGAATTTGCAAGCCCTCCGCGCGTAGGGTCTTTCATTGCCGTAATTACGGGCTCTCCTTCCGGTGTCCTGAGCTTTAAAAGCGGTTCAATGAGTTTCCAGAGAGGGGCTGAGTCTGAGACAAGGTCAGTGTCAAAATCAAAACCTTCCCTGTGGGCCATAAGGGAAATTCCGTGGTCCCCGATTGTGCCTGTAACAAGGATTTTATCTCCGGGTTTTAATCCGCAGTCCCTGACAGGGCTATCTGTAATGCCCAGGCCTGCTGTGTTTAAAATAATTGAGTCGAGAGCAGTTTTTTCCACTGTCTTTGTGTCGCCTGTAATAATAGGAACTCCGACTTCTGCTGCAGTCTCATCCATTGTTTTGATTATTGCTTCGAAATCTTCAAGGGGAAAACCTTCAGGGACTATAACTGCACAGGTGAGTGCAAGGGGTTTTGCTCCCATGACTGTAAGATCGTTAATCGTGCCTGCAACTGCAAGCCTTCCTATATTTGTATCCGGGAAAAAAGCAGGGGTTATCACATGGCTGTCAGTAGTCATTACCAGTTCACATGCAGAAGAAAAATTTTCAAGTCTGACAGTTGAACCATCATCAAGGCTTTCAAGCCCTATGGAACCTGCGCTTTTATTGCGGAAGTTTTTAAGGATTATCTCTCCTATAAGTGCCTGCATTACCTCTCCGCCTGCACCGTGCTCCAGAGAAATGGTATTTGATTTCATGTTTGATTCCTTTTCCGCATTAAGTTTTAATTAGGTTTTAAATATGTTTTAAATATCTATTAAATAGATCCTTGAACTTTAAATCAATATATTATTATTGATTAATTTTTTTTAGTTAGTGAGTTTTGATTAGTGGTTTCCTAATTTATTCCTCAGGTAAAGTCAGTCTTTATGCAGGTTTTTTAAGCCCATTTCTATGAAGCCAATCCAGGTCTCCAGGCTTTCCCAGTTGTGTTTTGAGGTCAGGATTACAGGGATATCCAGGTTGAGGGAATGAATATCATCCCGCATTTTTTCTGCGTCGACGTCAACTGCATGTGCAATGTCAACTTTGTTTATAACTGCAAGTTCCGCAGTTTTAAAGATCATTGGATGTTTAAGGATGATGTCGTCGCCTTCGGTTACACTCACAATTACAACTCTCAGGTGTTCTCCAAGCTTGAAGTCCACAGGGCAAATCAAGTTTCCCACATTCTCGATTAAAAGAAGATCTGTGTTCTCAAGGTCGATTTTATCCAGGGCCTTTTCTACAAGCTTTGCGTCCAGATGGCATTCTTTTCCTGTATTTACAGGGATAGTAGGCACATCGAGTTTCCTGAACCTTGAAGCGTCCATCTCTGCAATTACATCGCCTGCAACTACAGCTATCCTGTACTTGTCTTTAAGCTGCCTGATTGCCTCTTCTATTAAAGTTGTCTTTCCTGAACCGATCGCTCCCATTATATTGACTGAGAAAACCTGATGCTTGTCAAGTTTTTTTCTATTTTTTTCAGCAATCTTGTCATTTGCCTTGAAGACATCATGTCCGATATTAATAACATGCATTAACATAAAGATCACACTGGGTTTCTTTTTCACCTGAGGAATATTTTGCCTTTCTCACCTGTACTTTTTTCAATTTAAGCGGCAGGTTTTCTTCTAAGCTTATATTATGTCTCATTTTCTGTTTCTATTTCAATGCTTTTAATTATTAACTCTCTTCCGCCTTCAATGTGGGCCTGTTTTCCGCAGCCTGGACACTTCATAGCTGCTGCATAAAGGAGGAGTTCACTTGTGAAACTATCTTCTTCCCTCAACTGCTTGCTATCTACAGTGCCGGTATACCCGCATTCACATTCAATAGAGGGAAGTATCTTTTCTACAACAAACTCCGCATTCTCGGCTATACTTCCTTCTGCAATTGCTTTAAAACAGAAAATCAATTGATCAGGATTGGTATGGGATAACTGGCCCACCTGAAGGGTCACGGTCTTTATTTCAGTAGCCCCATGCGCTTTTGCTGTAGCCATTACCTGCTCAAACATTTCAGCAGCAATTGAATATTCATGCAAATTTATCTCTCCCTTGAATACCTGAACCAATTATAACACATGCCTTCCTGGCTTACCATACAGGGGCCAGCAGGGCTTTTTGGAGTACAGTAGTTCTGGAAGTTCGGGCATTGGGACGGTTTTGCTTTTCCTGTAAGAATGGCTGCACAGATACAGCGTTTTTTATCCTTTCCTTCACCTTTCTTTCGGACTTCTTCAAGTGCGGAAGTGTAACGGCCTTCATACTTTTTCGCTGCATCCTTTTCTTCAAATTCCTTTTTCAGCACAAGCCCTGAATTTGCTATATTCCCAATTCCTCTCCATTCCGAGCTGGCAGTTTCAAATACTTCATCCATTATTTTAAGTGCGATCGTGTTGCCTTCGGGCTTTACTGCTCTTGGGTACCCGTTGTCTACCCTTGAAACTCCCTCTTCTACCTGGGTCTGCAAAAGGTTTATTCCAAGCAGGATATCCTTTGCTTCAAAGCCGCTTACTACAACAGGAAACCCTTTTTCTGCAAGCGGTTTAAAAGGCTTTGTCCCGATTATGGTTGCTACATGGCCTGGAGCTATGAAGGCGTCCACATTTGTATCACTAGCTAGAAGTTCTATTGCAGGGGGAGTCCGCTTCTGGGAGGCAAGAAGGCTGAAATTCTCAGGAGTCTTTCTTAAAAGAGCAGCAGCATTTGTAGGTACTGTAGTTTCGAAACCTATTCCAAAAAAGGCTACTTCAAGCTCAGGCTTTTTTTCTGCAAGCGCAATTGCATCATCAATGCTGTAAACCATTTTTACATCTGCGCCCTCAGCCTTTGCATCAAATAAACTTTCTGATGAACCTGGAACTCTCATCATGTCTCCAAAGGTAACAACAGTAACTCCACTTTTTGCGAGGGCGATTGCAAGATTTACATCTTCTTCAGGCGTAACACAGACAGGACATCCGGGCCCGCTTATTACCTCAATGCCTTCTGGAAGCACACTTCTTAACCCATATTTTGCTATAGTACGTTCATGGGTTCCACAGACATGCATTATTCGAAGCGAGACCTTTGAATCCCTTATTCTTTCAAGGAGCTTTTTTTCAAGCTCCTGAACCTCTGCCATTGAGGCAGAATTCCCTTTTTCCATTTTTATCATCCCAGGTTCAGGGAGATTTAGTTTCCTCTAAAGTCTCTTCTGAAGT
>CAZFNE010000131.1:6177-9034 GCA_964520335.1 uncultured Methanosarcinales archaeon
GTCTCCTCGAAAGTTTCGATATCTTCAAGGCCAGCTATCTGTTTCAGAAGGTGCATTGTTTCTTCGCTTTCTTCTGCTGAAATTTCAGAGATTGCATATCCGACATGCACCAGGACATGCTTCCCCAGCATAGCTTCACTGGCCCCTCCAAGGAGGTCCATATTTACATTTCTGCAGATCCCGCCCATGTCGACAACTACAGTATTTTCATTTACTATCGATTTAATCTGTCCAGGAATAGCTATACACATATTGCCTCGATCTTTTTTCCTTTTTTGTAATTTTTTAAAATGTAATCTCATTTATAAATTGAATAATCCTCATTTTCGGATCATTTGATAATGTGAGCTTTTTAGTATATTATAAACTCATCTATTTTATCAAACTCTTTATAATATTAATTGGGGGATTTAATTCATGAAATTTTATAAAATTTATTTTTTATATGTTTGGAGTACTATTATTTTTTATTTAAAATTTTTTATTTAATATTAGTTGATTTTCCTTATAATTTGGTGATTGTAGCATTATTTTAAATGAAGACATTTTTTTAAGAAATTATATTTACTTTACTATTATATAACTACAGGTTACGCGATTACAGCTTAGTAATTCAGAGTTGTTACGCAAAAATCTGAACTTCCTGTTTTATTACCTGGGTTCCCACTTTTTTTAAACGGCCTACTATCCCGTTCTCTTTTAATTCATTATTGTTATGTTATTATTCTTTACTTCATATATTATATTTTGCTTTCTATATTATTATTTATGTTAATTTAGATCCTAATACTTGGCCCTGAGTTCAATTTAATATTATTTATTTTATTGATTTTTGTCTTCTTATTAGAAAATAATGACTTTGTCCTTTCATCCCAGGGAGCAAAAAAGTTCAGGTTTAAAAATAAATTCTAATTCAAAATAATTTTTTGATAAAATTGTCCTCTTCAATTTTAGAGTTATATTTTATAATCTTTTTGCTTCTTCTTTTTATCTACATATTTTAAAAACGTTTTTTGCCTAATAGTGAATTGTCTTCTGGAAATGAGTCTATTTTAACTCAAAATTCCCTCGGATTTAAATCTGGATAATATCAATTCTAAAATATATAAATTAATTAGAGAATAAATTTTATTTTCCTGATACTCCTGCACAAAAAGAAAGTCCCTTTTTTATCTCTTCTTGTATGAAACGTTTAAAAAATATCCATCAATAAAAGCATTTTATAGTAATTTTAAATAAAAAGAGCCTTTGTAGAATATTAGAAATTTACGTAAATATTAAATATTTTTATCCACTTGTTGATACTTAGAAAATATTTTTTAATAAAAAATCTTACTTAATTAAAGGGAAGTCTTTAATTCGTTAAATTAGTTTCTGAATTATTTTCCTTTTTAAAAATAATTTATTATTTGTTAATGTATTTTTGAGTTATATACTGATAGATAATGTACAATATTAAATTTTAAAGTTTATTATAATTTTCCTTTTATTATCAAAATTTCTTTTCCCAACTAGTTTATTTATAATTACAAGTAAAAAACCTTATATACTATTCCTACATTGAAAAGATTAACCATAAATTTATTTGTGTATTTATATAATTATAGTAGACATCTAATCTATATTTTCTTTTAAATATAAAAATTTGGGTAAAATCAAGATGTGGTAGAGATGAGTACTAAACTAAAAAATCTTGCCCGTACACTGGATAGTGTGGATTTCCTTAAAATGGACAGGCGCACTTTCATGAAGGCTGTAGGTGTGGTTGGAGCTTCTGTGTTCCTTAACACCTACGGAGCTAAAATGGCACAAGCGCTTGAATTCGCAGAAACAAAGATTGTTTGGCTCCACGGATCCGAATGCACTGGTTGTTCCGAATCGTTCTTAAATGCAGCCAATCCTGACGTTGGACAGGCACTAACAAAGCTCAATGTCAATCTTGCTTTCCATGAGACTCTAACTGCACCGCAGGGAATCTGGAATGATGGTAAGCTTGTAAACACCGCCGATCTTAACTCGGAAATTCTCCTTAAACAACTTTACGAAGAAGGGAATTATATCCTGGTTGTTGAAGGCTCAATTCCTAACGGTCCCAATGGTACAGGACGCTACCTGGTAATTGGAAACACACCTTTCAAGGAAACTATTGCAGAAGCTTCAAAGAATGCCGCAGCTATCGTTGCAGTCGGAGCCTGTGCTTGCTGGGGAGGAATTACCAATGCAGACAGTGAAGTTGCCAAGGATACGGATTACATGGGAATGGCCTTTACAAAGGATCAAAAAGGTGGCATATTTAAAGAACTTGGCATTGATAAACCCGTAATCAATATTCCAGGTTGTCCTGCCCATCCTGATTGGGTACTTCTGACCCTTGGTGCAATTATCCTTGGAAAAATAAAGCTCCCTGACGATCTTAACGAAACTGTTTTTGATCAGTACACAAGGCCAAAGGTCTTCTTCCCGCCTGACCATACTGTACACGACAACTGTCCCCGCCGCGGATACTACGATCGTGGAGAGTTAGATGATGAGGTTGGTGGGCCAGGGTGCCTGTGGAAACTTGGATGTAAAGCTCCTTATGCCCACGCAGACTGTGGAATTCGCAGGTGGAATAACTCGACAAGTTTGTGTACCCAAGCAGGAGGCCCCTGTATAAACTGTGTAGATCCAAATTTCCCTGACGCTTCAAGACCCCTCTATGTTGAAGCTGAAGATAAGGGAGTTGTTGGAACAAACATTGATACAATAGCAGCAGTTGCTGTTGGAGCTGCTGTTGTAGCTGTGGGTGTTCATGCCATTAGAAGAATGAAAGGAGAGTGAGTGAAAAATGGTAAACGTTACAGTTGATCCCTTAACC
>CAZFNE010000132.1:0-8964 GCA_964520335.1 uncultured Methanosarcinales archaeon
GAAGGATTTGGATGTCTTTCGTCGACCGTTTATATCTTGCTCAAATTCGAACTCTGCAAAACTCTTCCTTGCCAGCTCTGCTTTATCGATGACATGGTTATTCGTTAGCAGCAGATTTGGGCCGACAAGAAAGCCCGTGCCATAACCCTCTGGCCTTCCGAAGAGGTTCACGATCTGGATCCTGCAGACAGGTCTGGCCGCGAGCAGTCCAAGTTCCAGATAGGAGATGCCTACAAGATCACTCTTTCCCATGATCCTCTCCATGGCCAGGCCATCACTTGGTTCAAGAAAGATCAGGCGCCTCTCTATGGGTTGTGCCTCCTTCAAGGGCCTGAAGATTTTACGTCTGAATCTTTCGCTTGGTCCCTCCATTTCAGTAGCTTTCTGCCGGCTATAATACCTTTTAGAGGCTTTTCTCTGTTGCTCTTCTTTTCGGGCATTTTCAAGCATATCTTTCCCCACTATAACCCAATCGTTTGAGATAATCAAAACTTTAGGAAACCAAATTTGAGTTTTGGGATAAACTCAATAAATTATAGTTATGATTCAATAACTAAAATATGCTTAAAATTATATATATGCTAGCATATTTATTATAAAAATAGACTAAATATTAGAATCATTTAACTTATTAAGAGTATTAATTCTAAATTTGAAGTATTACACTGATATGCAGTCAAATTCGCAGTGCTATCTTGTGTATTTATGGCTCTGACAAATATGATTTTTGATTGAGTAACTTTAGAAGCAAAATTACGCAAAAACTTGTATTAGTTTATTCATTTCAGGATTTTATTCTTTTAAGCTGGAAAATTAAAACTGCTTAGAGCGTGTCTTAAAATTAAATTTGATTCTACAATTGGAAAAGGACTTGCTTATTTGAACTGAAAAACGGTATGTTAAACCACTATATGCCCAAAATGTGAATTTTAATCATGATGTTTAATGAACTTGATTTCGTACCTAAAGCGAATAAGCACGATGTAATAATTTGCTAATGGAATTTAAATCAACAATGCTCACTATCCGAATGTAGAAATGGTTTGAATTTTAAGACAGCCTCTTAGACAAAGATATTGCAATAAGTATTTTTTTCATGTTTAAATTAAAGTCCTATAAACATGCAAGCCATAAAACACATCAATTTTAAAAACTGAAAATAATATGGGGAATAGGCGAATGGAAGAATATACGAATGGACAAACAATTAACCTATCAAAACAGGAACTTACTAAAGACACTGAAAATGTCGCATTGATCAGAAACGCCGAAATTACAGTCTATAATGATAACCTAGCCTTAATAAAGGAAAAAAGAAGCCTTGATCTCAAGATAGGTGTTCAAAATGTTGAATATACTGACGTGACTTCCCAGATAGACCCAACAACAGTCTTGGTAGAAGACTCGATAAACAAAAAAACCGCTGTTATTGAGCAACAATATGGGTATGACTTGGTTAGCAGTTCAAATCTTCTAGACAGGTATGTGGGAAAGGAGATCACTATAACGGATAAGGAAGGTAAAACCGATACTGGCAAATTGCTCAGCCATGAAAATACAATGTTAGTTCTTGAAAGGAATAACGGAAGTATTGTGGTTCTGGATGCCACAAAGATGGAATTCTCAAATTCTTCAGGACTTCTAACTAAACCGACGTTGGTCTGGCAAATTTACTCCCCAACTGCTGGAAAGCGAGATCTTCTTATTTCTTATCTTACTGGGGGTCTAAACTGGAAAGCGAATTATGTGGTGAAGATAAACGCAGATTATACAGAAGCTGGTATTAAGTCTTGGATCAGTATCGACAACAAAACAGGAACTAATTTTGAGGATGCAAAGTTTAAATTGGTTGCAGGAAACATCAATCGAATTCTTGCCTCGCAGCCAAGAAATATGGAATATAAGGCCGCCGCGCTCGCAAGTCCAAAGACTAGTTTTACAGGGGTAACTCTTTTTGCGTATCATCTATACACCCTAGAAAAGCCGATGAGCCTGAAAAACAACCAAATTAAGCAGTTTTCTCTCATCTCTGTTGATTCAGTACCTGTAAGAAAAGAACTTGTTTTTGACGGCCAGAAAGATGACAAATTCCATGTTATCATTCACATAAATAACTCAGAAGTAAATGGTCTTGGCGTACCTCTTCCTAAGGGTATTATAAGAGTTTATGGGACCGATTTAGAAGGGCAACTCCAGTTCCTTGGAGAAGATCAAATTGATCACACATCTAAAGATAAGGAAGTAAAACTTACCATGGGTTATTCTTTCGATGTCACTGGAAAAAGAACTCAAACAAATTATGAAAGATTCCCCAATGATTTAGAAAGAACCAGTTACAATATCGAACTCAATAACAGCCAATCTGAAACCCAAGATGTCACGGTTGTAGAACATCTCTACGGAGACTGGCAAATACTCGACATCTCTGATAAATACGAGAAAATTGATGCTTTTACCATTGAATTCAGGATATCAGTTTCACCAAATGTCAAGAAAATGGTTTCCTATACAGTTGAAAACAAGTCGATCCATAAATAAAAAGACGATAATATGCCTGCGGTGAAAAAAAAGGGATTCACTGCCTTGGTCTAGGCAGGAAGGTAGATCCCATTTGTTACTTCCGGATAACCTTGATCGTATAGTCCCCCGTTCCGCTATCCCAGTTGAAATGCCGTACCTGGGCATAGTAGGTGCCGGGAATCAGCTCTGCCGAGATCCTTGCATTGGTATCGACTCCTGAATCGTCATCTTCGTCGATCAGGGCTGTTTCGTTTTCAGGGCCGAAGAGTTTCATTACAACATTGGTATTTCCCATAGTGTCGATCACGTAGCGACCCTCGGAATCGACGGTAAAGGTGTATAAGTCCTCCTCTCCGAACTTTCCGATCGATCCTTTTGTCCGGGACTCCGCGTTAACTGTGAGCTTTAAGGCGTCCGAGATGGTAGTCCCGTTCTTCGGGTACATCTTTGCACCGGCAACGAACATTTCGTCCATCCTTGAAAGCACATCGTTCTGCTTAGTGCCGATCCCGTTGAGAGTCCAAGAAGCGGGGAAGAAATAAAGCATGATCGAATCGGGATCGAACTCGGTGCCTATGATCTGGTCAGCGCTGTACTTGTCGAGAACGTTATGTCGTGTCTCCTCCGGGGACCAGAAGTTGGGAGATCCGGCGAGCTCGCGGATTACGACCTCCTCGTTCCACTGGATTCCGCCCTTCGGGTTCTGGTGCTCGTGGGCAAGGCCGATGGCATGGCCGAACTCATGGGCAGCCGTGCCCCCGTCCAGGAATCCAAGGTTCATAGTAGGCTGGTTAGCCGGGATATGCTTGCAGTCCGTCCCGATATAGGACCATGCTCCGTCATTCTCATCGAATGTGATCCTGATCTCGGCATTGGGGGCATTATCGAACACAAACTTGATGTTGGCCACCTCCATCCACCAGTTGCCCTGTTCCTGGGCTATTGCCTGCTCACTTGCTGTTCCGTCTATGAACTGAACGTGGAGAGTTGAACCGTTCATCCACTGCTTACCAAGGGGTGATATCGCGCGAGTGCTACCGTCTTCCCTCTGCATCACGTGCATCGATTCCATGATCCTGCCTGGCAGGATGCGGTCTGTACAGAATTTAGGTCTCTCAAATTTTGCCATTGTCGACTCCTCCTTCTCCCTCCGGATTCTCCGGATCCTAAGTGGGTTTAAAAAAATTTTGCCATTTCCGTAAGTAGTAGATCAAATCTAGAAAAACGAGACTTCTATCTTGTTTGCCTAAAATTGAAAAACATCATTCATTTTGCGGTTTAAATGATGACCCAACAACCCATTTTTATTAAATAACTTAAATATATCATTATATATATCTCTTTGTGGGTAATAATTCTTTATTACTATATTTTAATTCAATATTCTCAAAATATGAGTGTTTTCATTATTTTTTCTCTGTTTCTTTTATATAAACAGAAATATGTTAATTTTATTGAAATAATATATTTATTTAAGAGAATGGGAAACAAGAGATTCGGTACTAAAATCAAGTGATGAATATGAGATTAAAAACCTAAATTTTTTAATTTTGTTTAGTTCGATGTGTTATTTTTCTGAATAATTGGAAATAAAAGGAAAGACTGACAATTTAGTCCAACAATAGGTTACTTCAGATTAATTGACAAATTACTTTGTTGAATGAATAAACTCTTTAGTTCCTTTTTGATTTTGGATGATGATTATATTTTTCAGCGTTAGTTAATTAGAAATTACAGCTTTCCAAATATCAAAATCTCCCTCGATTTGCTTGTTATAGTACTAAATTAACAAATTACTATTACTACCCATATGCCTTGCAGGTCTACATTATATTTTGAAGATACCGAATGGTACGTACTTTAAGCACTAGATAATATATGGGTTTAAAAGTAGACAATTACAGCCCACATCTCACTTCATTTACAAAGTTCCATCTTAGGAGCAGGATTTTTCTCTTTACATTCTAAAGACAAATTTATGAGAGGGTAAGTTTCTATAGCTTAAAAAGGCTCACATTATTTTTTCATTTTCAGAAGTACCAGTGAGTTTTTCTCCTGGGTTTTGGAGAACCGGAATCAGAAGCTTACTCACAAAGTGCCTGAACTCTTAATAATTTGAGTCGGGAATTAATAGTAAGCCTTGAATATTAATATAAATCGTGTAATATTTGAAGCGTTTTTATGGAAAGTTACATTCAGAATCGCTTTTACCGTCTTATATTCTTTATGAACAGACTATTATTTTAACATTAAATAAATATTGGGTAGTACTCGATGTCTTTTTAACCATTGATTGAAAATATATAATGGGGAATTGGTTACAATCATATTTTAGTCCGCCGAGACGCATCTCTGGTGCCTTTTTTTGCTATCAAACATGTGTTGGAAAATTAAACTTATCCTCAAACGAAATAGAACAGATGTATTTGAATCGAAAAAACAGTATATTGATTATTAATTATTAAAATTTTAAATTTAAATATTAACGTTTATTGTATTTGATTTTATACTTTATCAGGTAGTCCTTTGATAAAGTGATATCCTTAAGTTATGCGAATCAGGATTAGGAAAATCTTACAATCTGAATTTTAGAATTAAAGTCGCCTTTTATCCAGTGGAGAAATAATTTATCTTTAAACTTTGTGGAGGATGGTAGTAGTGCCAAATATGCTTGAAGAGAAGGACTGGGACATCCTACTTAAAAGAATCAAGGATGGGAAATGTACTCCATTCCTTGGATCAGGAGCTTGTTCTGAAAAGATTCCTGTTAGTTCTCAGATCGCAAATGAATGGGCAAAAAAGTACGATTACCCAATGGAAGACTCTGGTGATTTGGCACGGGTGGCTCAGTTTGTGGCTGTCATTGAAGAAGACGAGTTTGTTCCAAGGGATGAAATTTGTAATAAAATCAAAGAACTGTCTACAGAAATTACCCCAAAATACTTTGAGATTCCTGATGAACTACACGGTGTGCTAGCCGAGCTTCCACTGCCACTTTATATTACCACAAATTACGATGACTTTATGGTACGAGCTCTTAAAAGCCGTGGCAAAACTCCAAATCAGGAAATATGTCGATGGAATGAATGCCTTATGCAACGCAAGATAACGTCAACAGACTTCGACCCTACTCCAGCGAAACCTTTAGTATATCATCTCCATGGCTATTATGAAATACCAGAGTCACTGGTGCTAACAGAGGACGACTATTTGGATTTCCTTGTTGCCATCTCTATGGAACAAAACCTTCTTCCGCCGCGTATTCAGGAGGCATTTACACGCACATCTCTTCTCCTCCTAGGCTACAAGATAACAGATTGGGATTTTCGTGTTCTTTTCCGGATTCTTGCTGGATACTTAGGAAGAAGTTTAAGTAGAAAGCACATATCCGTGCAGCTCGTGCCAGGGAATGTTTCTGAGCACCAAAAAGAAAAAGCTCAGAAATATCTAGATCGTTATTTTGCGGATCTTCATATCCAAGTATATTGGCAAGATTGCCACGAATTTGCCACAGAATTGAAAACAAGATGGGGAGCTTTCAACAATGGTACTATAATAAAAGACATCGTTAACATGAATGGAACTGCACAAAACCATGAAGGGGAGAAAACTGTCCCTTCTCCGGCAAATTCTGACTGGTTTAATATGGAGTTTGGGATACCTGGTCAAGTTAAAGAAGAGACCAATACAGTTTCGATACTCTTCTTAGCAGCCGATCCCACTGATGCATCTCGCCTAAGGCTTGGTGAAGAATTCAGGGATATTCAAGAGAAACTGAAATTGGCTAGACTTCGAGACCGCTTTAAATTGGAATTGCCCCAGTTGTCGGTTCGCCCATCAGATATATCCCAAGCTTTGCTTGATACACAGCCGCAGATTGTCCATTTTTCTGGCCATGGCATACCTACTGGTGCCTTGTGCTTTGAGAACCTGGAAGGGAAAATACACCCTATCGAGCCTGATGCGTTGGCTGCATTGTTTGAACAATTCAGCAGTCAGGTGAACTGTGTTGTATTGAACGCTTGTTATGCAGAGATTCAGGCAAAAGCTATTGCTAAACACATCGAATATGTTATTGGCATGAATCAAGCGATCGACGATGAGGCAGCTATCGCCTTTGCTATTGGTTTTTATCAGGCATTAGGAGGAGGACGTAGCATTGAAGATGCATACAAACTTGGATGTATACAAATCCAGCTACTGAATATTCCAGGGCACCTTACACCGGTCTTAATAAAAAAAGATTCAGCTGTGATTATTAACGCTCAACAGTAAGTACTGAGACGCTTCGCATCGTCTCAATCCTAGATTAATTAATCGGGGATTAATAGTAATAGTTCGACGTGGGCACACCTTGGAAAGGATTTCCTTGAGATAAGGTTCTATCATTAATAGCAAATTATACCTAAGTTTCGACATATTAAAGATTTGAATTAAAATTAACACTGTCTATTATTCAAGTAGAGAAAATTTTGAATTTTAAATTTTATGGGGGGATTAGTAATGCCAGATACACTGGACGAGAGGGATTGGAATATCCTTCTTCTGCGCATCAAAGATGGGAATTGTACTCCCTTTATTGGAACTGGAGCTTGTTCTAAAATGATTCCTGCTAGTTCCCAGATTACAAGTGAATGGGAGAAAAAAAACGACTACCAAATTGAAGATTATTTTTATGAGCTTTATATCCAAGCATATTGGCAAGATTGCCACGAATTTGCCACAGAATTGAAAACACAACGGGAGGCTTTCAACAGTGGTATCTGAGTTGCAGGCTTACGTAGGCCCTCAACCCTTTAAGGAAAAAGATAAAGGCGTTTTCTTCGGAAGAGACCGTGAAGCTCGAGATCTTTTGTCCCTAGTTATTGCACATAATTTGGTTCTTGTATATGCCCAGTCTGGGGCAGGTAAGACCTCACTTATCAATGCAGGGCTTATTCCTCTCCTTAAGGAAAATCAGTTTGAAGTTCTTCCGGTCGCGAGATTTAAAGGTACACTTTTCGAAAATAAGGAAACTCAAGAGATCTCGAATATATACATTTTTAATGCTCTCACTAGCTGGGCTGAAGGTGAGTATGATGTTGATCACCTGGATAAAACGAAACTTGTTGATTTTTTGAATGCAAGAGAGCGTATGCAGGATGAAGAAGGCATGCCTTTACCTCGTGCCATTATTTTTGATCAATTTGAGGAAATATTCTCTTTATATCAAGACCGTTGGAAAGATAGAAAGAGATTCTTTGAGCAAGTAGGCACTGCTCTTGAAGCAGACCCCCTTTTAAGGGTAGTTTTTGTTATGCAGGAGGATTTCATAGCTCAGTTAGATCCTTACGTATATCTTCTGCCTGAAAGATTGCGCACGCGTTATCATATGGAGCGATTACGTCGTGAAGCTGCGCTGATGGCAATCAAAGGACCGTTGAGAGATACTGATCTCTCTTTTGCAGAAGGTGTGGCAGAAAAACTAGTCGATGACTTACTGACGATTAGAGTTGAAACAGTACCAGGCGAAACTGCTGAGGTTACAGGACAGTTCATAGAAGGTGTGCAACTTCAGGTAGTATGCCAGAACCTCTGGCAGGAGTTACCTCCAGATGAAAGGCAAATCACATTTCAGCACCTGAAAACATATGGCAATATAGAACAGGAACTCTCAAGATTTTATGAAGAAACTATAAAAACAGCTTCAGAGAAGGCACATATCGATGAGGCGAGCCTACGAACGTTGTGCGGTGAAGTGCTGATAACAGCGATGGGAACAAGAGGAATGGTGTATCGAGCTCCAGAGTCCACTGGTGGCATTCCCAATGCAGCGATTGACGTACTTGAAAACATGCACCTTATTAGAGCAGAATGGCGGGCAGGTGCGCGCTGGTATGAACTTACACATGACAGGTTTATCGAGCCTATACTATCTTCTAACAAAGTTTTTAATGATGAAAGGGCAGAGAAAGAAAGGGCAGAGAGAGAAAAAGTAGAGAAAGAAAAGGTAGAAAAAGAATGGGCAGAGAAAGGACGGGCAGAGAGAGAGCGGTTAGAAAAAGAATGGGCAGAGAAAGAACGCGCTGAAAAAGAAAGGAGTAGAAACCGCACTATTAAGGTGCTTAAGGTTTTTTCCATTATTGTTTTACTTCTAGCCGGATTTGCAGCATATCAATGGGTCCAGGCCGATGAAAAGGCGAAAGATGCTCGGGTTTCATATTTAAATTTACAATCGAAAATTTTCTCTGAAGATATAACTCTGGATAAAAGTATCCTTCTTGCTGTCGAATCATTTCGAATTAACAGAACTCTGATAGCTGACCAGTTAATACGTGAGGGATTATTACTCATACCTCATAGTGTTGAGGTTCTGAACCATAGTGGTGCAGTAAATAATGTTGTATTCGGTCCCGATGGAAAATATATTGGTACAGCTAGTGCTGACAAAACGGCAGGAATCTG
>CAZFNE010000133.1:0-3937 GCA_964520335.1 uncultured Methanosarcinales archaeon
AATTGGTTTTGTCCCCAAAATCCCAGTACCATGCAGTTGCATTTTTCGAGAGATCAGTAAACTTTATTGTTAGAGGGGCATTCCCTTCCGTAAGGTTTGTGCTAAAATTAGCTACAGGCGGTACAGAAGGAACTGGTTCCTTCCCTTCAGAGTTCTCATCCAGAAGTTTGCACATATAAATATCAGCATTTCCATTACGCCAATCACTCCATATTACCCTGTCTTCAAAAAGAGCAGGGGAACCCTGCCAGGACTTATTTGCTGTTATTTGAATTTCCTTGCCGGATGAAAGATTATACATATAAATATCCGAATTTAAGTTGCGAGAATCTTCCCAGACTATTTTATCCCCATAAATAGCAGGATTGCATTCTTTTGATTCGTTTAAAGTTATCTGAATTGTTCTGGAAGAAGAGATATTGTATGCATAAATGCTCCAGTTCCCATTACGGAAATCCTGCCAGACTATCCTGTCCTCATAAATTGCAGGAAAAATTTGGTCGGATTTATCCGCAGTTAACTGCATCTCTTTTGAGCTAGAAATCTCATACATGTATATATCCCAGTTTCCATTACGGGAGTCCTGCCACACTATTCTATTGTTGAAGAGAGCAGCTTTTACCTGATCGGATATATTTGCGGTAACCTGGGTTGTTTTTGAAGTGGCTAAATTATACAGGTAAATGTCAGCATTTCCGTTGCCCCAATCAGTCCAGATTATTTTATCTTCATAAATAGCTGGATCTTCCTGGCAGGATTCCTTGGACGTAATCTGGTTTTCCTTATTAGTAGAAATATTATACATGTAGATGTCTGAGCTAAAATTGCGATTATCGTCCCATACTATCCTATCGCTGTAGATTGCAGGATTGGAAACCCATGACTTATTTACAGTTATTTGCTTTTCGATTCCGGTAGATAGATTGTAAATATAGATGTCAGTATAATTCCCTGATTTGATTCCATTACGGTTGTCCTCCCAGACAATATTATTTCCGTAGATCCCAGGGCCGCTCTGGTCTGATTTGTTATTTGTTATCAGGGTTTCCGGAAAAGTGGAAGTCTCTAAAGTATTACTATTATTATTGCTATTGCTATTGCTATCATTTCCATTAAGAGTCCAGGATTTGGAGGCATATTTTGTATTTCCGTAAGCTCCTATGTTTATTCTATCCCCATTGTCTTCAGGTTCCAGAGAATAATCAGAATAAATATATCCCGAATCAATGCAAGGAGAACTTATGTTGTCATTTACCCAGGTACTTCCATTCCAGCGCCCTGCTTTTGATTCCAGGTGATAGTCATTTTTGTTTTCATTTGTGTACTGGGGATTTGTTTTTAGGTCCGAAGGAGAAGCATGAGTCCCTGTATAATCTCCTCCGGCATTATTGTAAAAACAGTTGCTTTGCAGGAGAAAAGCATGGGTAGCTGCAAGCAAATTATACGCTCCGTATGCATTTCCTCCGGCTGAGGAAGGCCTGGAGTTTGTTATAAGATTGTTTCTTGCAGTTATTATATAACCTGAGCCCGGGACTGCCGAGTATGTTTCTTTCTGAGAAATTGCTGAGCCGTAACAGCGATTTAAGACATTATTTTCCACAAGAGCGTTGAATCCGCTGGATACGATACCTCCGATTATATTATTGCTGGTTTTGGTCCCTGTATCGTAGATCTGGTTGTGATGAATATACACATTTGCCGAAGAAGAAGGATATGTAGATCCTGATGAAAAAATCCAGACTCCTGCAAGATTTGTCTTGTATATTGTGTTATTATAGACATTTATATCATTCATTGCAGGGGTTCCATATTTCTGGATTTCAATTCCTGCCCCTCCAGAACCCTGGGAGGTAATAATATTATCATAAAAACTTGCGTTGTTCGAATTATATAATCTTAAGGCACTGTTTGTCCTGCAGGTAATTGTGTTGTTATAGGCTTTGATGTTTAAACATTTGCTTGCGTACAAGCCGTCATGGCCCAATAGATATATCTTATTGTTGTAAAGAGAAATATTGGAACAGCTATCTGTTTTCAGGCCGTCTCCATGGTTATTGGTAAGAAACATATTATAAACTGTTATATTCTGGCATTTGCTCAGGTGAATAAGGTTATAATAGCCTTTTCCGCTGTCAACGTTTGTATTCCCTTCCCTGTTGCCGTTAAGTGTAAAACCATGGATGCTGATATTTTTGCTGTTGAGACTCCTTTCCATTATAATCGGTTTTGAAGTTCCCCATGAGGCATTATTAACTAATTTCACTTCAACCCTTGAGTCCCCTGCAAGCGTTGTATTATTCCCGATCAGAAGTGTATCGTTCATGTTGTATGTGAAAGGGCCTTTAAGATACACTGTCGTATAACTGGAATTTTCGGCAACCAGTTTAAGAGCCTGGTTTATCTGCACGTGATCATCTGTTCCATCACAATTAAAATCCCCATTGCTGTTGCCTGAAACATAAACAATCGGGGGCAAAGCATTGCATAAAGTTGTATTTATGAAAAGAAAAAACCCAACAATAAAAAATATTTTTAACTCTCGATTGAACAGAGGTGTCACCTATAGAATTTCAATAACTTCAATAATTTCATTAATTTTATCTATTTTTGTAAATATTATAATAAAATTTAAGAGAATAAAAACTGTAAAAAATGTTTTAAATTTTTTATATTTAAAAAAGAAAGCATAGCTTCCAACCCATTTTTTAAACCTGAATTTTATTTGGTTCTTTAAACTTCTTACTGGTTTGACCCCTCTAAATGTTATTTCCTTCATTCCTTTCTTTGCAAGAACTGAGTTTTTCTATCAAAATTCCCCAAATTTTTCATTTAAATCAATATTTTTATTTTTGCCCCATTTTTCTCCATACGAATAAAGCTGCAAAAGCTGCAAATAAAGAAAGCAGTCCAAAAGTTATTTGGAAACCTAATATTTTTGGATTCTTCTCCTGATCAGATCTAAGATCTTCATTTTCTTTAGGAGTTTCTGTTCTATTTTCATTTTCTTTTAGAGGATTTATAAAAGTTTCATTTTCTGTATAAGTTGGTTGGTTATCTTTTCCAGGTTCATCAGGCTTGAGTTTATTTTCACTACTTAATACATGGGCTTTTCCTTCTGAATTACTTCTTCTGGTGCTATTTTGAGTTTCCTGGTTTTTTGTGTTTCCCTGAGTAACATTTGCGCTGAGATTTGCTGTCGGTAAAACGCTTGAAGGTTTTTCGAGAACCTTTATTATAGCGAGTTTTGAGTTCACCCCATTCTCATTCTTTACCGTTAAATTAACTATATAAATTCCAGGGCCTGTAAATATGTGACTAACATTTTTATCTTTAGAATCGATATTTCCATCGTTTTCGAAGTCCCAACTCCTTTGCGTTGCATATCTAGATAAATCCTTAAACTGGACAAAAAGCGGGGAAAGCCCACCTGTTACATTTGAACTAAAATCAGCAATTGGCAGCCTTGATTCAGAATCCTTCGAAGGAAAGACAAGAGGTAAATAATCAGCTTCTATTTTATTGAGCGAATATGGCCCTTCAAATGTGCCATCAGCATCGGAATCAGAATGAGTCTGTGAAAAACCGTTTCCTTCGGGGGTTGCCCAGTAATTACCTCCTATATAAGGGCCACCTACGATATTTTTACCCGGGATTTTGGTAATGTTCCAGCTAGAAGGAGCTTCAGGCCTGGAATGCTCTCCCAGTCTTACATTTAAAGTGTTATTAAAATAATTATCATAAATGAGGTTTGTACCGGCAGAATAGTCTTCATAGCCGCATTTTTCGTTGAGGCTTATTGTATTTCTTGAAATTGTATATCCGCCGCCCGCAGCTCCATTTACACTTATCCCTACTTCATTTTCCGTTATTGTATTATTCTCAACCAGAGTCCGGTTTTCAAGAAGAGTTGCATCCCCATTTCCTATGTTAATTCCGG
>CAZFNE010000133.1:4037-6080 GCA_964520335.1 uncultured Methanosarcinales archaeon
ACCAGAGTCCGGTTTTCAAGAAGAGTTGCATCCCCATTTCCTATGTTAATTCCGGATTTACAGGCTGAGATTTTATTACCACTAACGGTATTTTCGAATCCCTCCATATAAGTGATCCCGCTATCGCAGTTTGAAATTTCATTTCCACTCAGAAGGTTCCCATCTCCTTCCCTGAAAGTGATCCCGTTTTCGCAGTTTGAGATTTTATTATTTTTTATATTATCTATGATCCCCTCAAAGACTGTTATTCCTTCCTGGCAATCTGAAATTTCATTATTACTGACGATATTAAGAGTACTTTGTGTCGGAATTTCAATCCCTGATATATAATTTGAGATTTTGTTATTCTTAATCTGGCAGTTTCCTGTCCTGTTGATAATTGCAATTCCACTGTAATCGGCAGCGCCTTTTATGGTAAAGCCTTTAATTGTTACATTTGATGCCCAGATTGTAATACCAGGCCCTTCTATTATAGCATCATCAGGATTTGCAGATTCTGATTGTATTAAAAGATCCCCGGTGTATGTAGAAAGTTTCTCTTTATAGACCCCGGCTTCTATAGTTATCGTATCGCCTGAAACCGATCTATCAAGAGCCTGCTGGATCGACTCTCCGTTGTGAACAATAATTTCGGTCGCAGCAGCTCCATTCCATGTAAAAAATATACTAACTGTAAGGACTGCCGCCATTAATATTAATCCACTTCTTTTGCTTTTCACGCAAATCCACCAGTAACCAATTATGGGATCTTGTAGGATCTTATTTTCCTAGCTTCACGTTCGTGGTAATGGTTTAATAAGAACAAGTTCAGAGGCCTTCTCAATTCCAAGACTCTTTCTTTGCTTACAAACTCTCAAATTTTTGTAATATTAATTATATGTTTATCTCTTTAACTTACTTATATTTTTTATTTAAATGGGCTAATAAATGGCATCTTTATTAGGTAAAAAGACCAAATCTAACATTAAAAACACAAGCACAAAAAAATATACTTCAAAAGTGCACCTTTTAATAAAAACTGTTCTCTCAAATTGGCGCGCCATTTTTTTAAATATTTTAAAGATGCTTGCTCTTTTTCTATTTCTTTTATATAGGGAAGCCCTATATATCCTGGAACCTCAAAATTACTATGAACCCAAAGCGCATCAGGCCCCTCAATTCAGAGAAAAATAGGAATGGGCCTGTAATTTACTGGATGAGCCGCGACCAGAGAATAAAAGACAACTGGGCCCTGCTGTTTTCTCAAAGAATTGCTCTGGAAGCCAATGCGCCTTTGATCGTAGTTTTTTGCCTGACAGATAAATTTCCCGTGGCAACCAGGAAACACTATCATTTCATGCTAAAAGGGCTTCAGGGAGTTGCCAGCTCCTGCCGAAAAAAGCAAATTCCTTTTATCTTACTGAGAGGAGATCCCGAGTTAAAAATCCCTGAGTTTGCCAGGTACGGAGCTGGGGCTTTAGTGACTGACTTCAGCCCGCTCCGGATCAAAAAAACCTGGATGGAAAAAATTCTTTCCTGCATTAAAATTCCTTTTTTTGAGGTTGATGCCCATAATATTGTTCCATGCTGGGAAGCGTCAAAAAAGCAGGAATATTCTGCCCATACTTTCCGCCTCAAACTCCACAAAATCCTTCCTGAATTCCTGGAGGAATTTCCTGATGTTGAAATGAATTCTATGATTTCTAAGGACTTTTCTATTTTTAAATCTAAACGTTCAGATCTATTGCTGGATATAGATAAAATCAAAATCGAAGCCCTAATTCAAAATGTTTGCGTGAATGAGGTCCCAAATTCAGATACTATTAATTCTTTTTCTGAACAAAAATATTTTGAAAATCCTTTTGATTCTGGAGAAGAAGCTGCAACTGAAATGCTGGATAAATTCCTCTCTCAAAAGCTTGATTCCTATGCTGCTCTCAAAAATGATCCCACAAAAGATGGGATCTCTAATCTTTCTCCTTATCTTCATTTTGGGCAGATCTCAGCCCAGAGGGTTGTGCTTGAGGTAGAAAAAACGAATGCTAATTTGGAATCGAAAGAAGC
>CAZFNE010000133.1:6180-7618 GCA_964520335.1 uncultured Methanosarcinales archaeon
TTGCACTTTTACTTGTTATAGTAGGTGGCTTAAACTGGGGTCTTGTAGGACTCTTTAACGTTGATCTCGTAGCTGCAATTTTCGGAGCAGGGAGCATAATTTCAAGGATTATATACATACTTGTTGGACTTGCAGCAGTTTACATGATTTACTTCGCTACCAGGGCTGACACCTATCATAGGACCGAGACAGCAGTACACCACTAAGTTAAAGTGGATAAAGGGGTCAAAAAATGTCCTTTTGCAGTAGATTATACTGTAAAAGGACTTACAACCAAAATTTTTTCATATATCGGATAAAAAATTTGGACATTAACATGTCCTTTATTTTTATTATATTCCCTATATCGTTTTATTAATTTTTTTAATTATATTTAATAATGATTTTAATTAATTTCAATAAATTCAGATAGATTTATCTAAATTTAGATAATATCCTTTTTTCAGATAATATCCTTTTTTCAGATAATATCCTCTTTAACCCCCTTTTCAGTAAAGAAGGTTTTTACTTATTCTTCTTTCAGCGCTTCCAGATCGGAAAGCACTTTTTCAGCGTGTCCTGCTGCTTTTACATTATTCCAGATTTTGACTATTTTTCCTTCAGGGTCTATGAGGAATGTGGTCCTGAATGCGCTTGTAACCTCTTTCCCTCTAAAATGTTTTGGATGAAGTACATCATATTTCCTGTGAGCATCAGCCTGCTCATCTGAAAGCAGTTTTACTTTCAGCTCTTTTTTCTCAATAAATCGTTTGTGAGATTCTATACTATCTCTACTTACACCGATAACAACTGCGTTTTCAGCCTCAAATTCCTTTCTTAAGCAACTAAAATTTTTTGCTTCAAGGCTACAGCCAGGAGTGTTGTCTTTTGGATAAAAATACAGGACTACCCATTTTCCTCTTAATTCGTCAAGACACGTTTCATTGCCGTCCTGGTCAGACAGACAAAAATCAGGAGCATTTTGCCCTATTTCCAGTGAAGTTTTTGCCATCTCTCTTCCCCTGATAAGTCCTTTTCACATTTTAACTTGCTGAATAATTATTTAAATCTATAAATAAATCCTCTAGTAAAAAACGTTTTTGGCAGGTTTCACTTCAGAGTCTCGAATATTTCTCTTTTTTAATTCACTCCTTTTGCTTCCATGGAAGCAACCCGGCCCCAAAAGCCAGAAGAGGTCCGATAATCCAGCCTGCCCAGAGAAAAAGTCCAGCTATACCAAGCCCGAAGAAATAAAGTCTTCTTAATGAATCTGTATTCGAATTTCCTTTCTTGAGGCTTAAGCCCAGGGCTATAATTCCAAGTACTATACTTGCAAAACCTAAAATCAGGGTAATTATAGCTTCAGAAGAATACGAACTTTTGCTTAATGAGAGCAGCATCTGGAAAATAAATGATGCACCCGTTCCTAAAAAGAGGAGCCCTGCAAGAATTCCGAAGA
>CAZFNE010000133.1:7718-8881 GCA_964520335.1 uncultured Methanosarcinales archaeon
GTTTCAGGCAACTTTTCGGAAAAAACTTTTACTCCATATCCCTGTGGAATTTCTAAATTCTCTGGAACTTTTCCTTCATTTTCAAGGCCCGGGCCCATAAGAATAAGTTCAGGCAGAAAGCCCCGGGCTCCGTCTTCAACGGGGATTATAAGCCCAAGTAAAATCCTCTCCCCCTTTTCCATTTCAAAACTGTAATACCGGTTTTCCCCTGCAGAAAGTTGTCCATAAAGGACTCTGGACTTTGCAGGGTCCTCTACTAAAATAGCTGTCTCAAGGCTTTTTCCATCCCCTCCGAAAGTTGGCACGTGCGCCAGTGCAGGAACAAGCAGAAAATAAGCAGTAAACAACAGCCCAAGAACAAGGCTGAAATAACGATATCCCCACCATTTCATAAATTATATCCTATCTGGCAGTAGTTAAATGAAATCAGTTAAAAAATTTATTTAATATTTGGTTTATTTCAGGCAATCTCCAATCTTCTTTACTTCTCCTAATTTTTCGCCTTTCTGGAAATCCTTTCATAAATGTACTCAGATTTCTATTATGAGAATCTGGGATATCCCGCCTGAAAAATTATGCAGGCAGCATCTGTTAGGGGAACATCATGAATTGCATGCTTTATGGTCTATAATTATCAACGACAAAAAGGGCTTTGCTCATCATCCTGAGACTATGCGCTGGAGGGGAAAACTAAAAGCTCTTTACCTGAGGCATGAAGCTCTTGTAGAAGAAATGACAAAACGCGGCTATAAACACAAAACTCCTCTGGACCTGGCTTTTGCAACGGGAAAAGCTGTTCAGGGCGAGCTTGTAGATTCTTACGAAAAGCAGGTTCGCCTCCTCAAAGAAAGAGGCTGTAGCTGCAATGTCTGAATTATGTTTTTTATGAGAATAAAATTCAACTTTCTTAACGGGGAGTCTCTAATTTTCTAGTAAGGTTTTCTCGATTATTTTTGAGATTAGAAAGAATAGAGTTTATCTAGCAATTGAATTGTTTAAATTTAGCCCTTATATCTAAAGTTCTGGCATAAACTTAGATCTGTAAATTCAAAACGTCCCAAAATAGAAGACAAAACTATATGTTACTCTTTTACTTCTAATTATACAGTTTCTATTTTGGAAACCCTCTTATGATAAGGAGTGAGAGAGATTGGCAGAAAAGA
>CAZFNE010000134.1:0-8776 GCA_964520335.1 uncultured Methanosarcinales archaeon
CCTGGAAAAATTATAGTATAAAAAAAGGAAGTAATTAGGAATCGATGCACTAGATATTACCCCTCAACTATATTCTATCTGCTCTTAGTTTCTTACTTTTTCGTTAATTCTTTTTTATGCTTGATTTTTTGCAAGATTTTTAGCGGAATTTTGCATTAACCTAATTTCATTTATTTGACTAAAATTATCGAAACCAGTATCTCATCCCTAAATTGAAATCTGAAAAAAACCGAATCTGAAAACGAATTGGTATAATACAAAAATAATCGAAAAAATGTTCAGGTCAGAGGTTTTTCTAAATTAGTTCAAAATTATTTTAAAAATAAAAATTTGGATCTTATAGAGATCCAATTTGCACAAAAAGTAGTTCTAACTCACACCGCAAGCACCTGACCAGGCATTTTTATTTCATAAAGACTCTGACGAGAGTCAAGGAAATAAAAACGTTCCATTAAGATCTTTTCTTCCTTAAGCCTGTTAAGTGCATATCTAACTGTGCGCGAAGGAAGTATCGTTTCACGAATAATATCTTTTTGTGTCATCTGCCCTTTTGCTTCAAGGGTTTTAAATACCAGCTTTGCGGATGGGGGCAGTTTCTCAAGTCTTTCGTAGTTTGCTTCATTTATAAATTCATTTTCAACAAAAACGATCCCTCATGTGAATCACCAATTCAATAAAAGATGTCTTTATTTTTAAGTCTTTTGGGTCAAATTTAGATGGAAAGTACAAAAAGATCAATTTATGTCCATATTGAGACAAAAAGCTACATTGATATAAAAATAGTTTATACAATTATACTATCCAGTAATCCAAAAGGAGAATACCTGAAAAATATTTCTTGAATTTTCCATGTTGTTGTAAATGATCTTTATAACTATTTTATGGCTATTTTATAGTTAACTTACTGTAGTTTGCTACTAATTTATGACTAGCTTCTATGACTGATAACTTGAAAGCTTCAGTTAACTGATAATAACTAAATCAAATCTCCCATCCATACAAGAAACTGCAAATTCATGAAAATGTTTCATATTATCTGACATCTCTTCGTAAATTGAACGGGAAACATAGATTGTTATATGTGGTTTTTTGTCAGAGTTCTTTTTTAGTTCAAGATAAAGTTCCTTAAAAATTTCTATTAAAGTTTTCAGGTTGATACGTCTTATTATCCTGATATGTCCTTCTCCTTCCGAATCAATCATAATCCGGTAACTTTTATTTTGTTTTAGATTTAGGTCCCTTAATCCCATTATTTTACCCAGATATGATTTTTCGATCCCTTAAGGACATGTTAATTACTGATCACAATTGTGAACTTCCATAGCGTTGAATTCACAATTGTGAATATAGACCTTTGCCAAGTTATAAAAATCTTGCGTCCAGTATTAGATGTAAATTTCTGAAATTCATTTTATAAGGCCAAAAAATCCTAAATTGAAGAAATAAAATAGGAAGAAATAATTGTTGCTGCTAAGAAGTTGATGAAATGGCTCCATGCACAAATAGAATTTGGTTCATAGAGGCGCCTAAAGTTCAAAAACTCCTGTTGACGAAATTTATTTTGAATTACCCTTTATGAGTAATTCCATATAGACAATTTTTATAAATAATTTCCAACAGAAGTTTTAGAAATGAACTTTAATTAAAACTTCATGCTTCCGAACTTATCGGTAATATTCCTTCAATTGTATTTCTTTTCGCTTCCCCTTTCTGTGCATGTTCGCGTTCCCTGAGGAGTATGTCAGACCAGCTTTCAGCCCAAATTTTAAGTTCTTCAGACTCAAGAGGAGAAGGGACATACTTATTATTGTTATTTAATATGTTCCGCGCTAAATTCCTATATAACTCAGCCTGTTCAGATTCAGGAGCATGTTCAACAACTGTCTGACCTCTTAGCTCACTTCTTGTAACATCAAGAGAGCGAGGCACATATCCTGCAATTGTTGTCTTCGTCTGGACTGCAAAGTCATTAATTATTTCTTTCTGGATTGCCTGGTTCATTGAATTTGCAATTATTCCGCTGAACAAAGCTCCGCCATTATTTGCATATTTCCTTATTCCTTTAAAGAGATTATTTGCAGCATAGATAGCCATGAAATCCGAAGATGCAACCGTATAAACCTGTTCTGCAACTCCCTCTCGAATAGGAATTGAAAAGCCTCCACAGACGACATCTCCAAGGACATCATATATTACAACATCAGGCTTGAACTCCTCAAAGACATTTTTTTGTCTCAAAAGTTCTATTGCAGTAATAATTCCTCTGCCTGCACATCCCACTCCAGGCTCCGGCCCTCCAGCTTCCACACAGAGAACTCCATTAAAGCCTTCATGGACAATATCACTGATTTCAATCCTTTTCCCACTCCTTAAAGCATCAAGGACAGAAGGAATCGATTTCCCACCTCTGAGATTGTTTGTAGAGTCACTTTTAGGATCACAGCCAATCTGCATTACCGTAAGGCCCAGGTCCGAAAGGGCTGCTGAAAGATTTGAAGAGGTAGTTGATTTTCCGATTCCGCCTTTTCCATAAATTGCGATGTTTCGTGCTTTTGTCATTTCATCACCATATGGGAAAACAAACAAATACAATTTATAGGCTTAGACTTCAGCAAAAATTGACTTTGAAATTCTTTTTTCCTTAATTTCGCGGCAAAAATTTCCCTCATTTCCCTCTATTCTCTTTAAATATAGGAATTATTGAATCGAGGATTTGGTTTATTTTCGAGGTTCTCTTTCCCGGGTACTGAGAAGTCTATGGATATCAATGTTAAATAAACATAAAATCGTCAGCAGTCGCTTCTTAAAGAAGGTAATAATACACAAGGACTCAAGCCTTATCATCTTAACAGATTCTCTTCATCTTATAAACTTCTCATATTCTGCCTTTGAAATATGTGCGGAAAACAAAAGTGACTGCAACAGCAGTGCAGAGACAATCCACAGAAAAAACCCATGATAAACAGAGTGTAACCGCAATACAGAATCGTTCCGATATAACTTGAATATCTTAAAATTGCATAAGGCCCGCTGAAACAATCCTTTGCTTTCTTATCATCTGAATGCAGGTTTTAGTTTCAAAGAACTTGTTTTTAATAATTGCCCAGACTACAAAACCTGATCCATTAAAAAAATTATTATGCAGCTCACTAAAAAATTCTATTTCCGAACTTGAAAGCTAAATTTTTCAGCATCAGATTCGCACACAATAAAAATTATGATACTAAATATAATATAACCGGTGCTAGCACTTATTCTATCACTTCATTTTTTCCCAGTTCTTTTACTCCCTGTTTGTATGAGTTCTATGATTCTGGATTGAACAAGATAAAAATTACAATGTGAAGAGTAATGAATAAAGAAAAGGCTAAAACGCCGCATGAATACACAAGAGAACTCAGAAGAATTAAAGCCCTTGAGATTCGGCATACAATACGGAGAAAGTAAACAGCTCAGATCATTTACTCAATGTTGAACATTTCTTTAACATCCTGCAGACTCTGGACAACCTTTGTTTCTACTGTGTTGTATCCAAGCCATGCTATACATTCCGGCTCTTCACAATAACTGAAAAAGGCCTCCATATTAGGTGTTTCGTAAATATTATAGATCATGTGCATAGGGTGATCAGTCCAGCTTCCTACAAGCTTCATCCCATGCTTAGCTGCCAACGAATCCAAATTCTTTATTAAATCCACAGTTATTTTTACAGTGCTCTCGTTTACTGTCGGGCAACTCTCGGGAGAGTGCCTGCTTATTTGCATGACGTACATACTTCCCAACTCCTCTATTTCTTTAATTCAGGTGACATATGAATAAAAAAAAGTTCTGTCGACCTATATTATAAAGATTTACTTTAAATCATAAAAATTATCGCTATTTAATAATGTCTGTAAATATAATTAAAATGATTTTTGTTGAAGGTTATAACAGACTCTTACTTTGCAGAAATCATTAAAAAAATTCTGAATTTAATTTCGAATCTAACTGCAGATGGCACTTTAGAAACAAAGCTCAAAACTCAAAATGCTTTTTCACTAATTATTTCTTGCAGGATGATGAATTTTTTTGAATCTTTATATTTGACTATAGTTTTGCCGCAAAAATTCGGATAATGAAAAAAAAGCCTACAATTTTGCTGAATTCCCGATTTATATATCTATCAAAGTGAATTGAGGAACTGATGCTAGGACAGAACTTGTTGGAGACAGATTTGTTATAAAAACATATCTCCTGTGGAGAAATAATAATGTCAGAAAGAGAACTTACTGAAGATGAGCTGATCGACCAGAAAATCGATCTTTCAAAGGCTACGTGCCCAAATCGAGAACAGAGGGCAAACGGGATAAATGTCTGGTATGGAAAAGCAAGCGAACTTGCAAAAGAAGCCCGCACAGGTTGCTTGAGGCAAAGGGAAAGGAACTTCCAGCAGTCAAGTGGTTGTGTTCTCAACTTCTATCTTTCGGTAAGAATTGGAACTATCCGTGATGCTGTGGCTATTTATCATGCTCCTGTAGGCTGCTCGTCTGCAGCCCTTGGTTATCGTGAGCTTTACAGGCATGTCCCTGTAGAACTTGGAAGGCCTGCTAATTATGATCTTCATTGGGTCACCACAAACCTTGGAGAAAAAGATGTGGTTTATGGGGCAGGGGAAAAACTCGGGGCAGCAATCCTTGAGGCTGAGAGACGGTATAATCCAAAAGCAATCTTTATCCTGACCTCCTGTACCTCAGGAATAATTGGAGAAGATATAGAAGGAGTCGTTGCAAAATACCAGCCCCAGGTAAAGGCAACAATCGTCCCGATTCATTGTGAAGGCTCACGCTCAAGGCTTGTTCAGACCGGGTACGATGCATTCTGGCATGCGGTCCTGAAATATCTTGTCAAAAAGCCGGAAAAGAAACAAAAAGACCTCGTAAACGTGGCCAGTATGCTTTCCTACACCTGGCAGGACAGGCTGGAGATAAAACGCCTCCTTGGAAAAGTTGGGCTGAGAGTTAATTTCGTTCCCGAGTTTGCATCGGTAGAACAATTCGAACAGCTTTCCGAGGCTGCAGTTACTGCCCCACTCTGTCCGACATATACAGATTATCTTGCTCGGGGACTTGAACAGGAATATGGAGTGCCTTACTTCCTTTATCCATCCCCTATGGGAATTGCCAATACGGATGAATGGCTTAGAGAAATCGCAAGACATACCGGAAAAGAGGCCGAGGTAGAGGCCCTTATTAAAGAAGAGCATGAGAAATGGCTTCCAAAACTTAAAGCTATCAGGCATGAATTTGAAAACTTCAAAGGCAATGGAGAAAAAGTAGAGGTACTGGGGGCCCTTGGTCAGGGAAGATTGCTTGCCCAGGTTCCATACTTTGATGAACTCGGCCTCAAATCATCTGCTGCAATGTGCCAGGACTTTGATAACCTTATACTCAAGGATCTTGAAAAATTGCTTGCCCAAATCGGAGATTTTGACATTCTAGTAAATACCTTCCAGGCTGCAGAACAGACCCACATCACAAACCAGCGAAATCCCGATATAGCAATGACCTGCCCGTTCCAGGGAGGAGCATTCAAGCGCGACAAAGGGGTCACAAGGGTGCATGCTTTAAGGTCCGACCCGCATCCCTGGAGCGCCCAGAGTGGATATACAGGCGCTATTGCATTTGGAAATTTCCTCTTGCAGTCATTGAAAAGTCATTCGTATCAGAGAACTATGAAAGAAAAGACTCAGAGCACATACAAAGACTGGTGGTACAAACAGCCAAACTCATTATATTATCTCCAGGCTGAGGAATAAAAATGGAGCTTATCGAGTTTGTTATGATCAGGCACGAAATCAGTCGTCATCAAGAACTAAATAAGGTGTAATTATGACAATAAGTGAATCTTTACAAGCAAATAATCTTATATCAGGCGCTATTGAAGCCCCTCGTTATTCGTGCGCTCTTGGAGGGGCATATGCAACCGCAGTAGGCATCTTTGGAGTTATCCCTATTCTCCATTCAGGAGCAGGATGCGGAATCGGACAGCTTTTCGGCCAATTTTATGCAGGAGGCCAGAATGCTGGAGGGCCTCACGGCGGGACAAGTACCCCCTGTTCTTCTCTTGTTGAAGAACACGTAATTTTCGGGGGGGAAAAAAAGCTTGCAAACCTTATCCAGTCAACTTCAGAACTTGTAAATGGGGATTTGTTAGCAGTCATTTCTGGCTGTGTTCCTTCCCTTATCGGAGATGATGTAGAATCCGTTGTCAGAGGCTTTAAGGAGAAAAATCCTGACATTCCGATTATACATGTGAACACTTCAGGCTTTGCAGGTACCTCCTATGACGGCTATGAGCATTTTTTTAATGCTGTAATCGATCAGCTTCTTGAAAAGGCGCCAAAAGAGAAAGGAAGGGTAAATGTCTTTGGAATAGTTCCTTCCCAGCATATTTTCTGGAAAGGAGAAGCAAGGGAAATAAAGAAACTCCTTGAAAGTATAGGCTTGAATGCAAATCTGATCGTAGGAGAGTTTGATGCTCTTGAGAACCTGAAAAAAATTCCGGCCGCTGAATACAATATTGTTCTCTCAAGCTGGATCGGTCATAAGACAGCAAGAAAACTGGAAGAAAAGTTCGACACTCCCTATATATCCTTCCCTGGCGTACCGATCGGACCCAAGCAAACCGCAGAGTTTCTGAGAGTTATAGGAGAAAGGTTAGATATTTCAACCGATGTCATTGAAGGCCTGATTGCTAAAGAGGAAAGGAGGGCGTACAGATTTGCAGAATACATTGGCGATATACTTTTGATCGTCAGACCGCATCCGTATCTTGCGGTTGTTGCCGACAGTAATTCGGCTGTAAGTATCACAAAATACCTTGCAAACGAGATGGGATATCTGCCTGAGATTGTCCAGATAACAGATAATCCACCTAAAGAAGCCCGTGAATTAATAAACGAGGAATTGACAACCGGCCTTGAAACTTCGGCCTGGCCCGAAATAATTTATGAAGTGGACGCGTACAGAATTCGGCAGAATTTAAAAGACAGGAATTTCTTATTCCTGCTTGCAAGTTCTCTCGAAAGTAATATAACTGGTCCTGAATTCAATGCCATCCACCTGACGGTTTCATTCCCGTCATATGACCGCGTGATACTTGAGCGCAGTTACGCAGGGTTCAGCGGAGGGCTTACTTTGCTGGAAGATATTATGAGTAAATACGCTGGACCTTTATGAGTGGATTTTTCATTCCACTCCTTTCCTATCTCTACGGATTTTAAATTTCCGCTATTTCTAATTTGAAATTTTCCTATCACCATGTTTTACATTTTTAAAACTGGGGTCAGCTATAGACTCAAGCGTGATAATTGAAACGTATGTACTGCAAGCGATATTTGTATTGTAACAAATCATGATTGTTCGAAATGCATGGAGTATTATGTACGAAAATAAGAGAAAGTGGCATGCCCGATGAAAATTTATGGGAATCCTTTTTTGAGCCAGAAAAAATCCTGACGACTATGCAGCTCAATAATAGTCCGGTAAATGCATTTGAATTTGGGTGCGGATATGGTACTTTTACAATACCGGCATCAAGGGCAATAAAGGGAAAAATATATGCAGCTGATATCGAAGAGAGGATGATAAACCGAGTTGCCCAGAAAGCACGTGAAGAAAGTTTAGATAATATAGAAATAATGCTTCGTGATTTTGTTAAAGAAGGCTCAGGGCTTGAAGCTGACAGCATGGATTATGTAATGCTTTTTAATATTCTCCATGCAGAAAACCCGGAAGAACTACTAAAAGAAGCTTATAGAATCTTAAAACCTGGAGGGAGATTAGGGATCATACACTGGAATTATGATCCTGAGACTCCCAGAGGCCCACCCCTGGAGATAAGGCCGAAACCAGAAAAGTGTATAAAATGGACCTGTGAAGCAGGATTTAAGCTTGAGAACCAGCATGATCTGAAACCATATCATTACGGGCTCGTTTTCTTAAAACCTGTAGATAAATGAAATTATAAATGAATTAAAAAGAAACTTATGGGATTACAATGAAGCTTTTAATGTTCGATACCAACTGTTTCTGGTATAAAACGTTTAGTAAGACTGTAGAAACTGTCGAAGGTTGTGAGAGCGAAGAGGCTACAACCGATTCTCTGGTTATTTTTATTAATGTGGAAAAAGAAGATGAACTTCAAAAAGATAAGGTTGTCAAGAAAGCTGCTAACAATATAAGCTGGCTGGCTAAAAAAGTAGACAGGAATAAAGTAGTCTTGTATTCTTTTGGGCATCTCTCAGAGAGTAAATCGAATGTGGAATTTGCCGAAGCTGCCCTTGAAGAAATTAGAGAAAAGCTCACAGCAAAAGGCCTAGAAACTTCAATGACCCCTTTTGGATATTTAAATGAGTTTAAAATACATGTAAAAGGAGAATCCCTCGCAAAGGTCTGGAAATCAATATAATTCCATTTTCATAGGTTGTCTTATCTGACCTTATTAGACCTTATTTACAAAAACAACCAGAATAAAAATAGAGATCAGAACCAGGCATAGATCAAACCAGGAAATAGAGATTATAGTTTTGAACGTAATTATTAACACCTACAATTTCGAAATGAGCAAGAAACTTGCAAAATAACTATAAGCAGAATATAAAAATATAGAGGAAACTTTTCTCTTTAAAATAAAAAATTTAAGCTCAAAATCTTTAAAAAAACTCTAAGCTTCCTTTTTATTTCAATTCTCTTGGCTGTTTATCTTCAGGCAGCTCAGGTAGAGGCATTGAGTTAAT
>CAZFNE010000135.1:0-6907 GCA_964520335.1 uncultured Methanosarcinales archaeon
CGTTTCATATTTTTCCTTACTTAATACTTTATGTTTATATCATATATTCTTTACAGGCATCAAAAAATATAAGAGATTAGTAATATGAAGTCTTAATTAACCTCAGTGAACATAATGTATAATAACTTTTCTAAATTATTCTGTTTGACTGAAGCTTATCAAGATTTTACTAACGTTTTGGAGTGAATTAAACTCGTCAAAAAAAATCTAAAGTGGTTCTACGGTAGAAAGTATACGTCTCATGAAAGTATACATCTTATTATACTGTCCGAAAGAGCTTTCATAAACATGTAAAGTTAAGAAATGAGGATTTATTGACTTATATCATTAATATAAGGATGTTAAGCCTTATCAAGAAATTAGTTACTGAAAAGCATAAAAGACGTCTAACACACTCTATCATTTCCCTTTTGCATTTCTCTGCTTATAAGATTCAAGATTTGCTTAAAGGTTCAAAACTAATCTCAGGACACTGATAATTTTTTCCTTGAATAGGTAATTATCAATATATGGCGACAGACTATACCTCATCATTTATCTTTGGAAGGAGTTAAAGTGAATATTTTTAAATTTTCAAGCCTTAATTCTTAATATGGCAGAAGAACCAATTCAAGCTTTTGAACTGGCAAGAATTTTGATTGCTGACACTCCCTGGCATTTTTTAGCCGAAGTAATTGTAAGATCTATTTTTATGTTTATTTTTGCCCTGATTATTATGCGTTTCCTGGGGGGGAGGGCAATTCATCAGCTCACACCTTTTGATCTTTTGCTCATTATTGCTCTGGGTTCAGCTATGGGAGATCCTATGATTTATCCTGATGTTGCTATTTTATGGGCTGTATTTGGAATTACGACTATCACAGTGCTTTATAGAATACAAACAGCTTTAGTCAATAAATCTCCCTGGTATGAAGATTTAACCCAGGGAAAACCCCTCAGGATTATAAAAAATGGAATCTTGGATGCAGAAAGGCTGCAAAAACATACGCCTACCCAGGATGAAATTTTCCTTCTCCTGAGAAATAAAGCAATCAGAAGTTTGGGGGAAATTGAGACTGCGTATCTTGAAAGAGATGGGAGTATAAGCGTATTTAAATTTCCAGCAGATAAAAGGAAGCCTGGTTTACCTACAATTTCCGAAGATATGATTGATGAATGGGAACCCCACAATGCAGGCGAGAAAGCTAAAGAAGCAGGTTTTTATTCCTGCTATAAAACAGGTGAAACTGTCTGGATAGAAGAGGGAGCTTCATTTCCAGAATGTAAAGGTGAGATATGGATAAGTTCTGAATAAATTTGGGTAATCCTGTTTTCATAAAGACCTTTAACAGATCTCCGTAAAATTTTAAAATTTTATTTTTTTATAAAAAAATTATCATCGGATACATATTTATATTTTAATACAAATAATTCCTTCTAGACCTCAAACGAGGGGGGGAAATATTGGAAACAATTTACGATAGATTAATGCAAGAACACCAGATGGTAGCTGACCTTTTCCAGCAAGCATTGCGTGATAATTCAAAACAAACACTTCTTAAAATAAGACAAATGCTCGAGCCTCATATGGCAGGTGAAGAAAAGCTTTTCTATCCAAAACTTGAAAAGCATGAAGATTTAAAAGAACTCGTGCAACACGCATATGAAGAACACGATGAAGCCAGGTCTTTAATGGCCGAAGTAGAAGGAATGGATACAGGCAGTAAAGAATGGACTTCCAAGCTTAAAGAGCTTCAACAGGCCATACAGCATCACGTAGAAGAAGAAGAAGGGAAGGTATTCTCTGCAGCTAAAAATGTTTTCAGTGATGATCAGGCACAGGAAATGGCCCAGCAATACATGGAATTTAAGAAAAGTTTCATGCAACAAGGAGCTATGGCGAGATAATAAAAATTACATAACATAGAGAAATGAGAAGAAGAATTACCTGCATCTCATATGATTTTATTAAAGGTTCTCTTTTTTCAACTTTTTTAATTTTATCCTGTAATTTATATAAATTGCGTATATTTCCGGGGGAAGTCCATGGAAACAATTTACGATATTTTGAGTAAAGAGCATAAGATAGTCCTTGGCATGTTTGAGGAAGCTATGGATACAGGTTCGAAAGCTGCTCTTTTCAGGATAAAAGCTGAAATCGACCCCATATGGCAGGGGAAGAAAAGTTTTTCTACCCGCGGCTTGAAGAAAAAGAAGAATCAATTGTTATTGCCCGTAAAGCATATACTGAGCATAACGAAGCTAGAGCCTTGATGTATGAAATGGAAGGTATGGAAGAAGGTAATGAAAATTGGGCAGCAAGCCTTAAAGAATTAAAAGAAACTATAATACATCATATAGAAGATGAAGAAAATAGCGTGTTTAAAATATCAAGAGAAGTTTTAGGTCAGGAGCAGATTTTAAAAATTACTAAAGACTACCTTGAATATAAAAAGAATTATAAGGCTAATATAGAAACAAGAGAATCTCTTGCTTAAATATAGTTATTTTGCCTTTATTTCAGTTAATTAAGGCTCTATTAAGCTTTTTTCTTATTTTTAAGCGAAAATCCCTCATTAACGCTTGGTAAATTTACCTTTCATTTTGCCTGAGCTTTAGCTAAGCGTTCCATGGATATTTCTCTCCTTTCAGAACTCCTTAGAATTCTTTGTTTTTAAATAGATTCTTTTTAATTTAGCTCTATATTTTTTCCTATAATTGATTGGCAATGCTATATACTGCACTTAGACTGACTTTTTGAACCTTACTTTTAACTTTAGCGTCCTATTTTCAAGTTAGCTTTATATAATACTTAAGTCTATATAGATTCTTTAGAATAAATTAGAATACCCTAAGGGGGCTTATTTATAACTAAGGATAAAAGGAAAGTGCAGTTTACAGGGAATTCTACTTTTATTGTATCCCTTCCTATAAAATGGGTCAGAGATATAGGGCTTGAGGCGGGAGATACCCTTACCCTTACCCCGATGCCTAACAAAACCCTGCTTATTTCTTCCAGCGCAGTATCAAAAGAGCACTCTGTGCCTAAAGCAACGATAGATTACAACCATTCGGACAGTGCGGAAAATAATCTCCGGATTCTTATTTCCCACTATCTTGTAGGCTATGATTCTATCAGGCTAACTACTAAGAAAGGCTTCAGCGCGTATGATCGTAAATATATTAAAGATTCCGTGCGGCAGAAACTCATAGGCCTCGAACTGGTAGAAGAGTCCAGGAATGAACTGGTTTTCCAATGCCTGCTTAATTATAATGATTTGCCCCTTAGCCGTGTAATTAAAAATATGTATGGGCTTGTGCTTTCCATGCTTGAAGACTCAATGTCCGCCCTTCGGGACCATAATGTGGAAATTGCCGAAGATGTCATCCAGAGAGATGACGATGTAGACCGTTTTTATCTGCTTTCTGTCCGTCAGCTTAAAGCTGCAATAGAAGATATCGAGCTTTCCGAAAAAATAGGGGTCAGGCACCCTCGGGAATGCCTTGGATACAGGCTTATCACGAAAAGTATTGAGCGTGTAGGAGACCATGCGGTCAGGATTTCAAGAAATGTCCTTAAAATGGGCACCGGAGTTAACGCTGAAGATCCTATTTTCAAAATGTCTGAACTTTCCCGAAAAGTCTTTGAGAGCTCTATAGATTCAATGGGCGAAGAAGATCTCCAGGCCATCAATAAAATAGTTGTCGAAGCCAAGAAAGTCTCCCAGTTCGGAGTCTCCCTTGAGACAAAAGGCAGCGGGGTTTCAAGAAGTATCGAACTCAGTATGATCTTAGAGAGCCTGAGAAGAGTAGCAGAATATAGCGCTGATATTGCAGAAGTTGCAATTAATATGAATATAAAACAGATTTAAACCTGTAAATTTAAATCCAGGTTTAATTTTTATCTTTTTTCCTTTATTTTCTTTTTTGTTTCTCTATTTTCTATTAATTTTCAGACAACCGCTTTTCGGAACTGATAGGTCCCTATTCCTACCATAATTCCGGCTCCAATAAAAAGTCCAGTGAGTCCATACACAGGGATTCCGCCTTCAAACAGAACTCTTGTGCTGTCTATAGCATAACTGACCGGGTTTAGCCTGGCCAGTGTACTTAACCATGCAGGCATGACTTCGTAAGGCATGAGCGCAGTACTCGTGAAAAACAGAGGCATGCTGATCATGCTGTTTACTGCTGCATAACTGTCATGGTCCCCAAGGTACAGCCCTATCATTGTCGAAAGGGAAGAGAAAAATACCGCAAACAAAAAGAGTGTAAAATATATTAAGATTATATTTAACGGATTGAATACTCTGACTCCAAGGAGAATAGCTAGCAGGAGAATTACAGTTGCCTGCAGAAGGCCTCTTACGCTGATAAAGAGAATCTTTCCGTAAAGCATGCTTTCTCTGGGCGAAGGCATGGCCAGGAATTTATTTAAAAAGCCCAGGATTTTATCAAAAATAATCAGGGAGCCTCCCTGTAATGAAGAAAAAAGGATCGTCATAACAAGGATTCCGGGGGTAATAAACTCCAGATAGTTTTCCGTAAATTTTGTGGGAAGGGCAAGTCCTACAAATATAAGCCAGGCTGCAGGCATTGCGAGTGAAGATATGACAGTTATTTTTCCCCTTAACCATTTGATAATGTCTCTTTCAAAATAATAAAATACTGCTTTCATCATCTCCTCCTGAGCATGTTCCTGAATTGGGTTGAGTTAAATCTGACTTCTTCTTCAGGAGTCTTAACCTTTTCAAGGAAAACATCATTAAGGGAAGCATTTTCCCCTATGGAATTTTTCAGGTTTTCAGGCGAGCCCACAGCTACAATTTTCCCTTTATCGATAATAGCAACCCTGTTACAGTATTTTTCTGCTTCTTCAAGGTAATGCGTGGTCATGAAAATTGTCATTCCTTCAGCCTTAAGCATTCTTATATGTTCCCAGATTTTTTTTCTTCCGCCCACATCCAGGCCCAGAGTTGGCTCATCAAGAAAAAGGACCTCAGGCTGGTGCACCAGGGCCTGGGCAAGCTCAAGCCTTCTTCGCATCCCTCCCGAATACCCTGCTACAAGCTCTCCGGCCCTTTCCAGAAGATCCATCATTTCGAGAACTTCTTCAACCCTGGAATTTCTATTGGGAACCCCATAGAGTTTTGCATAAAGCATAACATTTTCCCTGCCTGTGAGTTTTCGGTCAACTGCCATATCCTGGGGAACATAACTTATCTTTGACCGGACCTTTTTTGAGTCTTTTATAATATCATATCCACAGACTTTTGCAGTTCCACTGCTGGGTTTTAAGAGGGTTGTGAGCATCATAACCGTTGTACTTTTGCCTGCTCCATTTGGCCCAAGAAGCCCGAAGATCTCGTTTCCCACCTCAAGGTCGATGTTATCCACAGCAACTAAGTTCCCATAAGATCTGGATAATTTTTTAATTTCTATCACAGGTATCCCTTTGTGATTTCTAAACAGGTTCTGAATCTTAAGTATAATTTTCTTGTGTATATTCCAAGAATAACCTTTTGAAGAATAACTCTTGATTATAGTGTCCATGGCTGAAAAAGCTGCATTATTTTTACAGTAACAGACATTGTGTGTTTGGATATTCTTTAGAATATTAACATCCGTTTTATTTTTATTCTAATTTTTAACAAAAGATATATGACTATCTAGAACTGTAAACCATCCCTATGGACTTCCAGATCTTGGACGCGGACTACGAAGTAATTGATGACAACAGCCCTGTTGTCCGGCTCTTTGGCAGGGGAGCGGATGGCAGGAGCGTTTGCTGTTTTGTCCCGGATTTTGAGCCTTATTTTTATCTTAAGGCTTCTGGAGACCTGAATTCCGTAGCTACGCTAATTATAAACACTTTTCCGCAAGTTAAAAAAGTCGAAATCGTTAAAAAATTCGAACCTGTAGGCTATCAGAAAGCAAAAAAAGAAATGCTTAAGATTACAACCTATCTGCCAAGAGATGTGCCTGAGATAAGAAATGAAATTCTTAATATTCAAAATATTACCGGGGCTGAAGGAATCTGGGAAGTTTATGAAAGCGATATTCTCTTCAGAAACCGTTTCCTTATCGATAAAGGGCTTGGAGGCATGGTCTGGGTTTCAGCAGAAGGAAAACCTGTTGATCCCACAAGATATTTCCGAACAGGCCCTTCAGGAAACTCCCGCTGCGAAAATTTCGCATGTGATGCCTCTTTTTTGACATCTGAATTTACAAGGGTTGAAAACCTGAGCATAGCCCCCTTAAAATACCTCTCTTTTGACATAGAGTGCCTGCCTCTGGAAGGAGGAATGCCTTCTCCTGATGTCTCCCCTATAGTTATTATGAGCTTTTGCTTCGAGCCTGAGTACAGAGGGCATAAAACCCTCGTACTTGTTGCAAAACATGCGGAAGGCATGGATGGGGATGTAATCTGCTGTGAAAATGAAACCGAAATGCTGAATAAGTTTTTTGAAATCTTTTGTGAGTATGATCCTGACCTTGTTGTCGGGTATAATCAGCAGGACTTTGATATCCCCTATATTACAGACAGGGTAAAAACCCTGGTTGCAAAAGGTCAGGCAATAAATCCGGTTGTTGGCCGGGACGGCAGTAAAATAAATTACAGAAGATTCGGGCTCATTACAAGGACTGAGGTCAAAGGAAGAGTAGTCGTTGATGCCCTCCCCCTTGTAAGAAGGGCCTTCAGTCTCAAGCAATATACCCTGCGTGCGGTTTCAAAAGAAATTTTAAACAGGGAGAAGCTTGATGTTCCTCCCCTTGAAATGGAGCATTACTGGAAGGATAATGGGGAGAAATTCCGACAATTTGTTGATTATGCCCGAAGAGACTCAGAACTTGCGCTTGAACTCATCCTTAAGCTCCGGCTCCTTGACAAATATATTGCCCTTGCCCAGGTGAGCGGAAGCCTGCT
>CAZFNE010000135.1:7007-8746 GCA_964520335.1 uncultured Methanosarcinales archaeon
CTTACGCTTGCAAACGCTGTAACCAGTTTTGGAAGGACTAATATCCTCAATACTCGGGATATAATCAATAATAGTATCCGAAAAATGGTTTTAAGAAATGAGACAGCTTTACTGCTTGAGGAAGCCGATAAAATCCTTCCTTCGGACAAAGTAATAGGGATATCTGTAGCTTATGGGGATACTGATAGTGTTTTTGTACAGTGTATTTCTAAAGAGGATTTGTCCCTTGAAGAAATAAGCCTTGTAGGCAACAGGCTCTCAGATATTGTTTCTGCTTCTCTGCCCGACCCTATGGAACTAGAGTTCGAGGCTATTGCAAAACGTGCCCTTCTTATTGCAAAAAAGCGATATGCCCTCTGGCTCTTTGAGCCGAAAAACTCAGGCTGGGAAAGTAAAATCAAGGTAAGCGGAATGGAAACTGTCCGAAGGGACTGGTGCGAATTAACGTCAATAACTCTTAATACTGTGCTCAAACTGGTCCTTATAGAAGGGGATGTGGATAAAGCCGTAGAGCATGTACGGAAAGTAGTTAGCGATGTTCGCAACCTTGATCCTGGGAGAGATGCCGATATTATTGAGAAACTGGTGCTTACAAGAACCCTTACCCGAAGGACGGATAGCTACAAAAATAAACAGCCTCACCTAACAGTTGTAGAAAATCAGAAAAAAAGAACTGGAATTATTCCTTCTATAGGCACAAGAATTCCTTTTGTTATTGTTGCAGGAAAAGGGCTTTTCGTAGACCGGGCTGAAGACCCTGATTACGTTCGGGAGCATAATGTGCCTATTGACGTGGATTATTATGTTAAAAAGCAGATCCTTCCGCCAGTAGAGCGTATCCTGGCAGTCTTTGGCGCAGAAATGTCTTCTCTTGACTTTGATGCCAGGCAGAAAGGGCTCTTTGATTTTGATACGGAAGAACCTGGAGAAATAGAGGAAGAAGAACTGGAAGAAGAAACCCCGGAGGAAGGAGAAGAATTATTCTTCGAGGACAATGGAGAGGAAAATATAAAAGAGATTGATGAAGAAAAAGTACTCGATGAAGAGGAGCCCATAGAAGAGGTCTCGCAAGAACCTGCATTTACAGGAAATGGACGTAAAGGTCAGAGTTCTCTGTTTGATTTTTAATTCTAATCTTAATTTAAGATTAATTTAATAAGATTTCTGAAATTTCTTTGCTTTCATTTCTATAATATAAATTTTGGCAATTTAAATTTTATAAAAAACTATACTCTTAATGTTTTTAGGGTAACTTCCGGCCTTAGATTCATTTCATTTACGTCTGTAGCTTCTATTAAGCTACTTCTTTCCATTATCGGGATTTAAGTTGTGTTCTTTTCACAATTTTCGCTTATTTTGGCTTTTATCCATATAATTCCTTTTTATCTATATTTTATATAGTATTTATATATTATATTGTTTTGTTGGGAACTCCTATTTAATATATACCTCTCTATATTATATATCGGGAATCTTTATATGCACTTTTCATTTTATAGTGCATTGTACAGTAAACCAATTAGATAGAGATTATTCAACTGGAAATTAACTGTTAAGTTGTTATCAAGGAGTATTTGGAATATGGCGAATAAGTTGAAAACGTATGCGATCCTTACATTAGTCATTCTTGGACTTGTATTTATGGGGATTGGATGTACTGGAAATGAAAATGCCGAAAATGCATCTGAACAAACTCCTTCAAATGGAGCCCCCACAGAAGAAGCTGCTGCAGGAGAAGG
>CAZFNE010000136.1:0-8629 GCA_964520335.1 uncultured Methanosarcinales archaeon
AGATGCTCTTTTATTACTGTATATGCCATAGCAGGCGGAATTATCCCGATATCAGTTACAATCATATCGATATATTCAGCAGGCGTAAAGTCAAAGGCAGGATTTCTTATCTGGACATGAGAGAGATCTGAGATAACTTTGGGATCTACTATTTCATCCGGGCTTCTTTCTTCGATTTCTATGGGGTTTCCGATGATTGTACTTGGGCTGAATTTGAAAGTTTCGGCAGCTACCATGAAACTTTTCCTGGCCTCGTGAGCAGCAAGAGCTAACTGGGATGTTCCGATTTTATTAACTAAAGCTCCGTTAGCTGCGATTGCATCGGCTCCAACTACCACCTTATCTACTTCTTTCATATAGTAGCGCACCGCTGAGTCTACTATTAAGGTTGTAGGAATCCCGAATTCATTCAGGTGCCGGATTGTTAGTAAGCCCTGGCGTCTTGGGCGGCTTTCGGTTGCAATTACTGAAATATCTTTTCCGTTCTGAAAAGCAGTGGTAATTATTGAAAGGGCTGCATGGGAATTGCAGTGGGTCATAATAACGTCCCCGTCCTGAATTCTTCTTGAGCCTATTTTTCCAATTTTTCCAAGGGCCTTGTCGGCTCTTTCGGTGAAAAGATTGGCATTTTTAATTATTTCCTGCCTGGCATCTTCTATGTTTTCGGAAGTATATTTTGAGGAAAGCTTTACTGCGTTTGGAAGAGAAACGGCTGTAGGACGGGTACTTATAAGGAGATCTGAAACTTCCTGAATCCTGGTGCTGAATTCCTGCATAGAATTAACTTGCAAGTTTGAAGCGTAATCCCTGATAGCTTCTGCTGCAGCTTTTGCAATCCTTCCTGCTCCCCGAATTTCCATAGTTCGGATTTTTTCTGCGGTTTCCTGGACATCTTTCATAACATAAGGGATAGCAGGGGGTAAATTTATAACTATCTTAAAACCATTTAAACTGTTTTAAAAGCTTTCGTTTAGGGTTCTAAAAGTTAATAAAGCTTAAAAATGCGGATTATAAACAAAAAAATCTAGATTTTAAGAAATGAGTTGTTAAATGGGTCAAAAGATAAATTGGAAAATAAAATTCGAATATAAATTTTGAAATAAATTCAAATTTTAAAAAACATATTTCAAAAATCATATTTTAAAGCTCATATTTAAAGAGTTTTAATTTACATTCAGATCTCAATTATTTTATCAGAGAGGTTTTTGTAATACTCAAAAAGGTCTTCTCCCCATTGCATACCAACAGGGTCAAAGCAGAGTACATCTTCTTTGTGATCATAAGTGCCGTCTGAAAAGGGTAAAGTAAGCGAGAGAAATACATCGGTAACAACATGGGCAAGTTCAAGTTTTTCCCTGCATACATAGAAATTTGCTTTTTCGAATTTTAAGAATTCCCTTAGTTCGGCTTCATATTCGGTTTTTGTTCTCTCATAGACTAGTGGAGTCACAACAATTGAAACTTCCATTCCCATATTTACAAACATTAGAAACATTGAAGGGTAAAGAGGATGGAAAATACATGCAGTTCCTCTTACTCTTTTTGATTTTTTAAGATTTTCAACAAATTCCTTATGAGGCTCGAAAAGGCGGGTTTTATCAGGAGGCTCGGAAAATGTGCATTTTGAAAGCTCTCCAATCCTTTTTCTTAAGTGAAGCGGGATACATTCAATATCATGGGTTGCCCAATACCCATATTTCTTCCCAAAAACATTTAGTAGTTCTACCATTGCCTTCATTCTGCTGGCTACAGCTATTCCAAGAGGAGATAGGCTATAGATGTCTTTATCTTTCAGAACCAGAGAATTTTCCCTTAATTTTTTTAATTGTGGAAGAATCGCTACTAGCCCTACATTTAATGTAATTTTGATCTCCTCTATTGTTTTTGGTCCCTCTTTTAAAAATAAAAGAAGATCCTTTCGTTTCTCAGAGAGGAAAATTAGTTCGAGAAGCGGGCTATTCATAATTATATTAATTATGCTGGCACTTGATAAATATCTTCCGGATTTTTAGAAATAAAATAAAAGGAAAACATTAGCTCTTTCTGTAAAATAGAGGAAATACCTTAAAAATAAATATAGAAACTATAGAAGTCACTTAAAAAAATAAAAAGAGTAATTATTCATCTAATAAGATATGCTGAAAAATAATAATTCAAACACTAGAGACACTATTCAAACCCAGGGAAGCCCCAAATATCTTATTTTGAGTCAATTAAATTATTTAATGCGACGAAAATTTTGGCATCGCATAGGTTATATACATCTATAACATAAAGAGGAAGTCGAAGATTAAGAGTTAAGGGGTTTTTCTCTTAGTCGCAGGGGTTGAATCACACGATTGGGAGCCAGATCAGAGGTGGCAAGGCTCCCAATTGCAACTGAATTTCTTTAAAGCCTTCTTATTAACAAAGAAAGAATTTTAAGACTTGTATAAAGCTTGAATTTTTATTTAGAGATAGGGTCTAAAAATTAGAAATTTAAGATAAACCTTATTTAAATAAAATTAAAGCTCTTTTTTAATGAAACTTTTCTTAGAAACCTCTGGACTACCTATGCAATATTACTATTAGAAGCGAAACACTGTTAGCTTAATTTTTAAGTTAATTTTTAGTTCAAATTTTAACTTAGTCAATTTTTAACTTAATTTCAATCTTCTTGTTGTAGGTTGTCTTATCGTTAACTGGTTTCAATTTTTATATAGTCCAATAAAAATATTAATAGTATTAAGAAATATGTCTTTTTTAATTAGATTTAAAGTATTCTTAATATTAAAAATATTTTTCTTAATACCAATTAAACATAAGATATATAAATAGTATTCAATGATAGTTATAGACTATAAAACGAAAATTTAAACTAACAGAAATAAAGTTACCTGCTTTCCGGGTCTGCTTTATTCAAATCAAAAAAGTTCTTTAGATAATGTTATTCTGGATATTATTTGCCAACTGTATGTACAGTAAAAATGGGGAAAAGGAGAGATAGAATTGAGTTTTGAGAACAGTAGTTTTGAAAATGCTGCAAAGTTTCATGGGCATGTCTGTCCAGGCCTTTCTATCGGCTACAGAGTAGCAGAACTTGCTGCCGACCGCTTTAAAGAAAGGAGTGAAGATGAAGAACTGGTTGTTGTAGCAGAAAACAGGTCCTGTGCAGTAGATGCCATCCAGGCAATAAATGGCTGTACATGCGGAAAAGGAAACCTTGTAATTAAAGACTATGGAAAGCACGTTTACACATATTTCAAAAGAGGGGATCAGAAAGCCCTGAGAATTGCCTTAAAACCTAATGTTTTACCTCAGGATGAAAAGCATACTGCTCTTTTTGCAAAAATAAAGGAAGGGACTGCAACCCCTGAAGAAAGAAAAGAATTCAGGGCTGCCCATGAAGCAAAAAGCCAGAGAGTACTTGAAATGCCAGAAGAAGAACTTTTCTGGATCCGAGAAGTTGAAATTGAGCCGCCTGAAAAAGCCATTGTGTATCCTACCTTGACTTGCACTAATTGTGGGGAAGGATTTATGGAACCCCTGGGCAGGATAAGAAATGGAAAAATGGTTTGTATCCCCTGTTTTGAGGCTAAAAAATGACTGAAAAGCAAGAATTGAAAAAGCAGCATCCAAAAGCTGAAACAATCAAATTGTCGCCAATAGGTTACGTAGAAAACGATTATATTGAGCCAGAATATAACGAAGAGATCTACCAGAAAATTTCGAAAATTGTTTTGAGAAAAGAACTGACAAAAGGACTATGCAGGATTGAGGATTTCCAAAAATTGTACGTCCTTTTTTACTTCAGCAGATCCGAAGGTTTCAATCTCGTACAGCGCCGTCGTTATGATGGAGAAATGGCAGGCGTTTTTGCAAGCAGAAGTCCATACAGACCTAATAAAATAGGTTTGACGCTTGTTGAACTTTTAAAAGTTGAAGAAAATATTCTCTATGTAAAAGGTCTTGATGCTATTAATGGAACTCCTGTCCTCGATATTAAGCCATATATAAAAGAGACAGAAGAGAAGTAAAAAGCCTTAACATTTAAATTATCTCTTAAATTTCCATTTTTTGTGCTCTTCTTTTTTATACTCTTCTTTTTTATTTCTTGGATTTTTCCTTATTCTCTGAACTTTGCCAGGACTCCCAGATGATCCTCATGGTAAGGTATGAGATCTTTTGCAGTAAGAATTTCAAATTTAGATTCAAAAGCTTGCTCAAGCTTTTTTACTTCCTGCTTAAAGACTTCTTTGGGGTTTGCCACTGTATCTATACTTCTGGCTTTAATGGAAAGCAAAAGATGCCCTTCAGATTTCAAAAAACGAGAAGCATTTCTTGAAGCAATCTCAGCCTGGTTGGGCTGCGCAACATCCTGAAAAACTAAGTCAACAGGCTCAACTAGATGGGAATAGCTCTCCGGTTTTCCGGCATCTACCAGGATAGGAAAGAGATTTTTTCTTCGAGAGGCAAGCCCTATAAGGTCTCTCATGCTGCGTGGAGCAAACTCAACAGCGTAAACTGCCCCTTCTGAGACTATATCGGATACATGGCTAACTGTCGTACCTGAAGCTGCCCCAAGATAGAGGACTTTTGAGTCTGCCTTTAAAGGAATATTGAATTTTTTAAGAAGCATAGCTCCCAGTTTGCTGCGCCTGGGGTCCCAGGTCCGATACTCAATTCCTTCAACCGGGATCAGTCTTTCTCCATAAACTGTTTTGCCCGGATCAAGGTTTTTAGTAGCAAGGTATTTTTTATCCTTTATAACTTCAAAAATCCCATCAGAAAGTTGTCTGGCTTCAGGCATTTACTTCCTCCTCCTTTTCTTTGGTTTGATATCAGGAGCCTGTGTTTTTCTAGGAGGGCTGGGGTTTAAAGCTTTAAGCTGCTGGATCTTTATTTCAAGCTTATTTTCAAGAGAAGGATCTTTTTTCCCGGCATAGAAATCTATACGGGCTGCAAGAGTGATTTTTGCTGCAAGCGCTCTTGCAATTTTTCCCCTGAGCCACCAGGGAGCCGTATTTATAAAAGGATGGCTGTAAATAATCCCATGCTTTGGTGAAGGAGCCCGAGCCCTAAGGTGCTTAAAAAGAGCCTTGCTCGCCCCTATCACCTGAACTGTACTTGAGGGAAAACCAGCAAGCTTTTCAAGGCTTCCTGAAAGGCTTATTAACCTTGCCCCAAGCATAGGGCCTGCAAGAGTGCTCAAATTTGGAGCAATCTTCTCCATGCTGTTTTCAATATAAGTTTCAAGCTGTCTTCTCTGCCCATACAAACTACAAACCGTTTCTGCAAATCCCCTGACAAGAGTTTCATCTGAGGTTTCAAGTTTTGCTCCCATAGATGTCCTGGCTTTTGCATAAAGAGGATCCTCATGCCCAAGGTTTTCACGGGAGCCATACTTTGAAACAAAACTCGCAAGAGCCTCCCCGCTTAACCCGCTTTCAGGAAAATAGCTTCCATACCATTCAAAAAGCCTTTCTGAGAGGGAATTGGTGGTTTCGTTAAGATCATCCAGGGCTTCTATTGCCTGAATAATGCGCTGATCAGGTGTGAGAGCTTCTGAGACCTGAATTTTTACCGTTTCCAGGGTGACTTCATGTAAAAGTTCGTAATATTCTTTGGCCGAACTCACAAATCCGCATGATATTGCAGCAGCTTTTAAGTCAAAACCTCTGGGAGGAATTACTTCTTTGCTTTTCATCAGGGCAAGGGAATGGGAGGCAAGCTCCCGGATATTTTTTGGGGGAAGTTCAAATTCAAGAAGCTCTCCCTGTTCTCCGAGCTCAAGCGCCCCAAACCAGGTATTGATTTTCAATCAAGCCCTCCAAGAATATCCGCACCCCGATTTTTTGCCCCTGTTAGCAGTACCTTTCCCCCAAGAGTTTCATCAAGCATACGCTGGGTTTCTTGCTGCAGTTTTTTTCCTTCTGCCGTACTTCCTACAATCCCATAAACCACGGGTCCAAAAGAACTTACTCCTGCACCGCTTGCTCCATTATCCTGCATATACTTCATAATCTCCAGAACAGGGCGCTCTTGGAGTTCAACTTCCCTTTTCTTAAAACCTGCAAGCTGGATATGATTTATTGCCTGGCCAAAAGGCTCAAGGTCTTCTTCTACAAGGGCAGGCAGCATTTGCATGAGAATTACATGACAGATTTCCTGGACTTCGGCTAGAGGAATTGGACAGAATTTTTTAAAAAGATCAACTTCCTGTGCCCCGTACGCTCCTTTTGTGTTGGGAATTACAAGGACAATGGGCCAATCTGGAAAATCCCTTCTGAAAAGTACAGGGCCTGGGGGTACATGGCTGGCGGCTGAAGGGGAAAAAGCACGTTTGTCTTTAAATTTATGCCCTCCATCCAGAATAAATCCCCCGTTTTCAAAGGCAGCAACTCCTATTCCAGAAGTCCCCCCTCTGCCGACTGCAACTGCAAGTTCCCGGACGCTTTTTCCAAGCCCGTAAATTTCATTCACAGCAGCAGCAGCCGATAATGCGGCCTGGGTTCCAGACCCAAGCCCTACATGATCAGGGAGGCTATCTTTAATATGAAGCCGGACTCCTTTTCCAGAAGGAAGAAGAGCTTCTGCAGCTTTTCGCATCTTGCCTGCAAGGAAAGAATCCCCAAAAACTTCAACATCATCGTTTTCTTCTGCCGCAATTTCCAGACCTGGAGACTCCAGAGTGATTCCTACCCCTCCGTCAACTCTGCCGAGTTCTGCATTAAGGTCTATCAGGGTAAGATGCAGTCTGGAGGGAGACACTACTCTAATCATACTCATCTGTATCCTCATACTTATTCATAAAGCTTAGGAGTTAGACTTCCATTTACGGTGAAGTATCTCCTTAACAAATAAATAAGTAAAAGATAAAGTTTTCCCGTTAGCCACAAATTTAAGGGACGGAAGAACAAGAGAATATATTCTTATGCGGATCTCAGCTTTTCCCCGAAGGTCCACCATTGGATCCATGAAAACCGGATTGATATAAAAACTGCAGTGTCTACAGCGTCCGGAAATCAGTCCAGTAACAGCATGAATGGAGCCGCAGAGCATCCCGGTATCTGCAGGATCAGAAAGCCCAAAAGTCATGCGCGATTCAAAGCGTTTAATCTTTATACCCTTCAATACGTCGGAAACGAGCCGGAATAAAGGTTTCCTGAGCGCTTTAAAAGCTTCAAAAGCCCAGTGAAGCTTCTCCCTGTTAGTCATGAAAGGTTTGGACTCAGGAGGTTCTTCAGCTATATCTTCGGGCTTAGTCTTTTTCTTTCTTCTGAGCTTGCTTCTAATCCTGTCAAGAATTCCTCTTTTCTCTTTGCTCTCAGCTTCCGGTTTAATTTCAAATTCCCGGGTTTCTACCTGTCTTTCGATCTCAACCCTTTCTTTGACCTCAATTGTGTCTTCAGTTTCAACTCTTTCCCTTTCTACAGACTCAATTCTCTCGGTGGTTTCAAACCTTTTTTCATCCTTAACTTCGGGCTCCTCTTCTTCTAATCTGGAAACCTTTTCTATACAGAGTTTTTGCTTTTCAGGCTCTCCGATTAAAAAAGTATGGGACAAAAAAAGCCATTTTACAGTAAATATTCCTCCAAACTCACTCAGTTTATCTCGATTCAGGACGTTAAGCTTGAAAGTCAGGCCTATTGCTGTAAAAAGAATAAATAGAACCAGCAGGAAAACTACCAAAAGAACTAACAGGATGAAATAAACAATTGTCAGCATATAAAGCAAATTTAGAGGAAAGGTAGCCCTAACTACCCACAGCTCTAAGGTCTTGGTTCCAATTTCAGAAGATTATCAAATGCCGGAATTTAAGAAGGACTTACTTGAAGCATCCCCCTTTTTCAACATAAGCTTCTGTCTTCTCTGTAGTTTCCGTTTCCCGGACTTCGGTTTCTTTAACGATTTTTTCTCCGGGCATTTCTTCCTTTTTATTTTTACCTTTTACACCCTTTAGCTTGTCCATAAGCTCTGGTAAAAGCTCAGGAAGAGAACTCAGAAGTGATCCATCTCCCCTTTCGGAAACCCTGAAGATTCTTGCCTCTTCTTCGGAAATCATGATAAAAGCTACAGGTTCGATCTTTGCCCCCGCTCCTCCGCCTCCTCCATAACCTGATTCGTTTTCCTTCTTACCTTCTCCGCCTCCAGCCCCGAATCCCAGGCTGATTTTGGAAATTGGAATAATTGTTTTTCCAGCAGCGGTAATTGGATCTCCTACAACAGTTTTGGTTGTAGCTATTCTCTCAAGTTCACCTGCAATTTCTTTAATTGTTGCTTCTACACCCATATTTATTTCCCCTTATTTTGTGATATAGTTTCGTCTATAGGATAATAAGGTTTTCTATGATTTTTCGTAATTAATAGAATCTCATCAAATTTTAATTTAATTGTATCAACAGATCCTAAGGATGGGATGGTTGCTAAAAGATACCAGTAAAAAATATTACTTCTTAAAGTATGAATTGAAACGAAAGCTTCCTTATTCGAAATTCCTGGAATTACTCATAAACAAATATTTACGAAAAGATATATTTCAATTAAAGCAAAAGCGCGAGTATTTTATATTAGCACAAATTTTTTATTCAAACCTTATTGCAAATATAATTTTATGTTGTTCTTAAAATTAACATTCATTCTAATTTAT
>CAZFNE010000137.1:0-8550 GCA_964520335.1 uncultured Methanosarcinales archaeon
AGAATTGGGGATTTTTAATCCGACGAAAATGGGGAATTCTTAACCGCCCTTGACACAATGAAGACAAGCAGGAAATGTCAAATAGATTAGACGAGTTAAAACAATCAGATTTAGATATATTACTGCAAAGATCCTCAGGGATTACTTCTTTAATTAGCTTCATAGTTTTGCTTGTGCAGCTATCTCAGCAATACGGGCTAGTTTAAAGTGAAACTTTTTTGCCCAAGATTTTTAGTAACTATTTATCGCTTTTATGAATCTCTTTTCTTTAAAAGGTCAAAGAGCAAGTATTTCTTACATCCCAGAAGCTATTTACACTCTCGTAGCGGGCTTCAAAGCTTGTTCAGGATAATTATAAGGAGCGGATTTTTGTAATTAAGAGGACAGCCATGCAGTAACTTCCTATTTTAATTGAGAAGTAGGAGATAAGGCTAGTAGATGTGGTTGTTTCGAGACTTGAGAAATAGATACGAAGCAGATGCTGATTACCATTTTCTCATTAAGTTGAAGTTGATGCATTCGGAAGAGAAATGATTAATATTAGTAATCATTTACTTAAAAAATAGTTTTAAATGTTTGTGGGTTTTATGGTTGTGTTGGAAAAGTTGAAAAAGTTAGGCTGAAACCTAATTTTATTAAAGTTGATATATTAGTTTAAATTTTGAAAAGTAAATTTAGCTTTGTAAAATTTCTCACTAGTTTATCAATATGCTTCATTACCAATACATCTATATTATTGGTCTTCGTCGTTATACGCTTAACTTGTATTTGGAGATTTTTCAATTTCTTTTCTTTTTTACAATTGACTCAAAAAGCTTTTTCATTTTTTCTTATCTTACTGGAGATAGGGAGATAGAGGTTGTATATTAAAACTTAGAAAAAATTACATTACGGCTACGTCGGCAAACCTCATTTAAAAATTGCGCTAGAGGAAAAGAAGTAAGAAGATTTATAGCCACAATAGACTATCTCCTAAGGATTGCATAAATTCCATTATTATTCCTGCAATGCCAGTAGGCGCCATAGGTCTACAAAGCGGACTTAAAATCGAAAATGGAAGTGAAGAAAGTCTATCACGGGTTAATAGGCGCCATTGAAGTGTATTTGCGGGTTGAGACAGTCCTAGTAGAGACTTCGTTCTAGAATTTTACTTTTATTTATAAATGCTTTTTACTCTTTAAGGATTTGATAAATTTGTCGAAATCAGCTTTATCCGAATATGTGACTCTTTTCTTGTCTCTTAACAAAATTGGAATATCATTATCCTCGTAATTATCCAACTTTAAAAGTATAACGATTCTTTCGGTTTTACCTCTAAATTCGTCATTGAGGATTGAGCCATACTCAACTCTTGTCCAGCCAGAGGTTGTTAGATTTTTACTCAGGCATGGAATTACATATCTACTCTTATGTAGCCCTTCCTCTATCTTTTGGGTAATTGAGTCACCATAGTCGATTTGCTCGGCATCGACCCAATAAGTTATTCCTTCTTTTTCAAAAGCTTTAGTTAGCGATGTAATAATGGGCTTATCTTTAGCAGAATGACATAAGAAAACATCATATTTAATAAAATTATCAGCTTTCCCTATTTCTCTAAACCTTTCCTCTCTTTTATTGTAACCATCTAATAAAAGAGATACTGATATGAGTTTAAAGCTATCTAGGCATGAGATATTCTCAAAATTATTTGCTTCAGCTTTCAACAGTTTTTCGTATGGGTATCTGGTAGGACAATTTTCTGAACAATTACAGGGGATTTGTTTACTGACGTTTATCTTTTTTATAGAGGCATTTATGTGATCAAATTGATAACGGATCATTGCGAGAGCCTCTCTTTTATTGTCACCCTTTATTCTAATTTCGATTTGTCTTTCAACAGGCTTCATCTCTATAAGGGCACGTGAATTTTGAAGTTTTAATATTGCTCCTTCTCTCCAACAGAGAGGCATTCCATTTTCTTTTTTCTCGAGATCACGGTGCATGCGCACTATAAATCGAGAGATTATCCCAGAAGGTAAAAAGTAGTCATAACAATAATAGAAACAAAGGTTATCCTTCATATCCCAAGTGAAATCTGGTGCATTTTTAGGTAAAAGCTCAGGTACAAGATAGTTACTATCATCTGGAAGGTTGTAAGCAAGTTCAAATTTATTCATTAATTCTATAAGCTGTGGATAAATTACAGGTGGATATTCTTTTCTGTCCCATATTTTGCTTAATTCACTCTGTAACAGTACTCCTTCTCGGTGGAGAACAGATTTTGTAGACAAAATTTTATAAAACGCATTAGTTGCCCATTCAGGTTTTAGTATCACTATATTTTTTAATCCAATTTTATCCTTAAAGTGAATAGTTACTCCAAGTTCATTTAAATATCCGTCCAAAGTACTAATGTTTTTATCATCTAATCCTTCAGAAACACATATTCTATTAAATTCATCATATGTAATCCAATTTTCCTTTAGTGCTTCAAGTCTTTCTCTCACTTTATACCATGAGTCTACCCATGGTATTCGCATTAAAGGGAGGTTCCAAGCCGTTTCACGAATTTTTTCTTTTAGAGCTAAGATCCCTATGCCATCTTTACTATCAATTTTTAGAGAATCTACAATTTGTGGAAACCTGTTTTTCAAATCTTTCAGATTCAGATCATCATCATTTTCGTTCATTTTACTCATTACAATGATTATTGGACTGTCTCCCCCAAATGCTTCAATTGTATATAACCAATAGTATATATTGTCATAGTCCTTCGTTCTCCGAGCATTCCATACTAGTATATAGAGAGAACGAGTTGTTAGGAAAAATTGGTGAGTAGCATGGTAGATTTCCTGACCTCCAAAGTCCCAGATATTCAACTTGATTTCACTTTTTCCTGAGGAAGGAGCCGGAAATTTCCACTGTGAAATATTAATTCCTTCGGTAATCTCAGCATTTCTTAAAAACTCATCGCTAATTAATCTGTGAGCAAGACATGTTTTTCCAACTTCTCCATCACCAACCAAAATTAACTTGGCTTCATTATGTTCGATGGTTTTTGATTGGTTAAGATAAGTTAAAATTGCCTTTATTCCCATCGAGATAATCTCTGGAGGAGGTGAAAATAAAGGATTCCCCGATAAGTTAAAATTTGTAAGATTTTTAAGTTCTCCTATTTCAGATGGTAGTTGAGTAAGTTGGTTATAAGACAAGTCAAGTGAAGTAAGGTTTTTGAGTTCTCCAATTTCAGATGGTAATTGAGTAAGTTGATTATAAGACAAGTCAAGTGCAGTAAGGTTTTTGAGTTCTCCAATTTCCGGTAGTAGATGAGTCAGTTGATGATTAGATAAGCAAAGCTTTTCATGTTTTTTATCATATGCTTCTCTAATAAGCTTTGTCAAACTTTCCTCAGTCATTAATCTGCCTCATTGACACATAAATTTTTGTGATGATATTCAGATATTTTTATTTAGGTTTTATAAGTCTTACCATACTAACTACTGTTTTTTAGCACTTAATGTTATCATTGTACTAAAACAATACCAGTCGTCATTCTATTTTTATAAGAGTCTATGATTATTCAGATTTTGTTACATCATCAGAACTTACAAATCCAAGTGAAATTAATCTTGAAGATTTTATTAATATTCACAAATAAACTAACCATAGAGATAAGCATAAAGTCCATCCATGTCCTGAATAGCATAAAACATTTTGCTTGCCTCCCTATGTACTGAATTATAATGAACAGAAGAATCAACCTCAATAAAAGATAGAATGCATTCTTTATTGGAAAAGTATAAGTTTCTAATGGCTCATTTCCAAAAATTATCAAACCTAAAGCATTCCTGAAATCGAAAGTATTCCTAACATAGGAGCAACTTTATTATAACCATCGATGACTTTTTTTGCAAGCTCTATGCCTTTGTGAGTTCCTTTAATTACCTTGTTATAGTCGGAATTAGGATCACCCAATTTTTTGAGGAATTTGTAAAGCTTATCAAGAGTTATCTCCAATTTATCTTTATCAGTATTTTCACCTAATTTATCAAAACCATCCTGTATGTCACCAAGCTCATTTTTAAGTCCAGAGTTCAAATTCTTAATTTCTTTATTCAAATTATCTAAATCGTTTTTAATTAGCTCAAGATTCACCTTTAAATCAACATTGACATTAATATCTATTCTTGGATCTATTTTTATAAGCGGATCTACAGTTATTATATTATTGACAGTAATTTGATTTTTTAATTGTTCATTAGAAATTTCACTATTTTTATTGGACATTTCTTCTTTTTTCTTGTAACCGTCTAATAAAAGAGATACTGATATGTGTTTTAAGCTATTAAGGCATGAGAGAATCTCAAAGTTATTTGTTTCAGCTTTCAACAGTTTTTCGTATGGATATCTGGTAGGACAATTTTCTGAACAATTACAGGGGATTTGTTTACTGACGTTTATCTTTTTTATAGAGGCGTTTATGTGATCAAACTGGTCACAGATCGCTCCTAGTGCCCCTCTTTTATTGTCACCCTTTATTCGAATCTCGATTTCCTTTTCATCATGCTTCATCTTAACAAGAGCACGCGAATTTTGGAGATTCAACACTGCTCCTCCTCTCCAACTGAGAAGCATACCATTTCCGTTTTTTTCAATATTATGATGCATGCGCACTATAAATCGAGTAATAATACTCGGTGGCAAAAAGTAGTCATAACGATAATAGAAACAAAGGTTGTGTTTATTGTCCCACACAAAATCAGGTGCTTCCGTAGGTAACAACTCAGGTACGAGATAGCTTTTTTTGTATGGAAGCTCATATGCAAGCTCAAATTTATTCATTAAGTCCATAAGTTGGGGATAAACAGTAGTTGGATATGTGTTCATATCCCATATTTTGCTTAGTTCACTCTGTATCAGTACACCTTTATTATCGATAACAGACTGAGTAGATAAAATTTTATAAAAAGCTTCTGTAGCCCATTGAGGTTTTAGTATCACTATGTTTTTTAGAGTTAATCTATCTTTAAAATGTAGAGTTACTCCAAGTTCATGCAAATAGCCATCGAGTGTATTAATATTCTCTTCATCTAATCCTTCTGAAACACATATTTTATAAAAATCATCGTATGTAATCCAATAATCTTTAAATCCCTCTAGTTTTTCCCTTACTCTATACCATGAATCCACCCATGGAACTTTCATTAAAGGCAGGCGTGAGGCAGTTTCACGAATTGTCTCTTTTAAAATAGGGATTCCTTTACCGTCTTTACTATCAATTTTTTGATAACCTGCAATCGTATTAGGAAACTGACTTTTCAAATCTCTCAAGTTCAAATCATCATCACTTTCATTCATTTTACTCATCGTAAGAATTATTGGGCTATCTCCTCCAAAAGCTTCAATCGTTTGCAACCAATAATAGATATTATCATAGTCCTTTTTTTTCCTTGCATTCCATACGAGTAGATATACCGAACGTTCTGTTAGGAAAAATTGGTGAGTTGCGTGATAAATCTCATCTCTTCCGAAATCCCAAATATTCAACTTGATTTCACTACTTTGTACATCCAAAGCAGGAATTGTCCATTTCGAAATTCTTATTCCTTCGATGATCTTTGTATCTTCCAAAAATTCATCTTTAATTAATCTGTGAGCAAGACATGTTTTTCCAACTTCTCTATTACCAACCAATATTAACTTTGCTTCATTATTTTCTATAGTTTTTGGTTGTTTCAAATAAGTAAAAATCGCTTCTACTCCCAATAATACTATCTCAGGGGGAGGTGAAGTTATTGGATTATTTGATAAGTCAAGTTCTTTAAGATTTATAAGATATGTAACTTCCTGCGGTAGTTGAGTCAGTTGGGTATTTGCTAAATTAAGTTTTACAAGGTTTTTAAGCTTTCCAATTTCTGATGATAAATGTGTCAGTTGATTATTAGATAAATCAAGTTCTGTAAGATTTATAAGATTTGTAACTTCCTGAGGTAGTTGAGTCAGTTTGGTATTTGCTAAATTAAGTTTTACAAGGTTTTTAAGCTTTCCAATTTCTGATGATAAATGTGTCAGTTGATTATTAGATAAATCAAGTTCTGTAATGTTATTTTCATAAGCCTCTCGAATAAGTTGCATCGCCCTGTCATTCGTCATTAGTCTACCTCATTTATCGACTTCTTTCTGGAAAGCTGTCAAATCCTTTTCTATTTTATATTTCTACTTCAAAAACTTTTACTTTTGATTCTGATATTAAAGAAGGCAGTAATAAAATATTCTCAAAATCTTGTGATAAGCCTGTAAAATCAGTTTAAACAAGCGTAAGTGGAACATCTTGCTAATTGTGATAAGAGAGGCTTACTGAAAAGTTGAATATTGGGACTGTGGTTGAAACGGTCTGCGCATGGGCTTGATTTAAGTGAAGTTGAGGAAAGCGAGGAAGCAGTAAAATCAATAGCCTGAGCAGTATTTTTAAAGAAGATACAAATGATCCTATCAAAATAGCAGGGTATCTAGAGATGTTGCAGAGAGCGTACACAAATCTCTCATTAAGCACCGATTCCTTTACAAAGTTGTGACAATAAGAGTTCGCTATGACGATTTCTCCACTTATACACGCTCAAAGACTATCCCAGTCTGGACTTCAGATATCTATGTGATTAAGAGGACAGCCACTCAATTACTTTCTGAATTTATTGGCAAACAAAAAATAAGACTTGTCGGCGTTGGAGTCTCAAGACTTAGAGAAAGAGACGTGAGGCAAACGTTGATTACTGATTTTTAAAGATTAAATTTTCGAATGGAAATAACGGGGTTATGTAACTATAATTATTTTTTTAAAGTTTTACTCATTAAAAAGAACCTGCTAATATTAAACTAATGATAGCAATGTTCTTTGACAAAATGATGCTGGTATGGTCTATTTGGGTTAGAATCTTAGAGAATTAGATGTCAAATCAGTCCGTGATAAGAAAACGAAAAAAGAAGTATTGCATTTATCTTGAACTATGAATCATTATGTTAATTGTTATCATAACTCTTCTGTATTAGGTATTTTGCTTTCTCCAAATCTTCTACTGACCTTAAGGTAATTTCTAATTCGCCCGTCCCATAGTGTCCGATAGTTCGGACATCTCTTGTAAAACCTTCTTCAATATTTATCTGGTCAGGGTCTACCTTGACATATAACAGGATCTTTTTATTCTGAGGATGTACTTCTACACATGCAAAATTTGCCATTCTTTTAAAAGCAATATAATGCTTGAGAATTTTTACTTGGATATCGTCACCGAGTGCCTCGATAAAAGATTTTACAGCTTCAAATCTGTCTTGAACGTCCTTATCTGATTGCTCTATGTATTCTGTTATCGTTTTAATAGGTATTTTTCTGATATGATTCGTTTTCTCTTCGGCATCTTCAATTTTAGTGTCTCTATAGTTGCCTATGTCTTGTACAGTGGTTTCACTGACAAGTTCCAGAAGGAGAAGATCATCCTCATATTTCTGATAACGGACTAACTCAATATTTCTGTTTATTTGCTGTATTGCATGGATATCGTATTTTGTAAAATCTCCTGCAATGCAAATTAATCTCGGATTGCTCCATTCGATTTCGTTGGCTAACTTAGCATCGATGGTTTCCATTACCTTAAGCTTGAACTCGGCTTTGTGATCAAGTAGCCAATCCAAGTAGAATAACCCCTGATTGATCACGTTTTCATTTAAAGCTCTCTTATACTCGATAATAACTGGGCAATTGTTTTCGTCTATTCCTAGTGTATCAATTCGTCCTCTATGCGTTTTGAAAGTTGTTTTCATCGTCCTTATAAGGATGGTCTTCTAAAAACTGTCTGATAAATGACGCGGAATAAACCAGTTGAACTGTACGCTTGCCAGTTTTGCTTTTTGGAAAAGTCGCCTTTAACCCGTTGGAATTGAATTCGATATCACAGATACGCATTGAAAGAAGTTCACCACGACGGCAGCCACTCTCGAATAGAAGCGCGATAATAGCCCTATCTCTTGAATTTTCACAAGCTTTTAAGAGTTTTTCAATATCCTGTTTGGTAAGTAATTTATTTTTATCCAGAGGTTCGAGTTTAGCATTTTTTATAACAAAAATTTTTGCAAGGTCTTCTCTACCAAGAAATTTAAAAAAGCTTCTCAAATGTATTTTAAATGTCACTTTGCTGCTTTCAGAATACCTTCTTTCCTTTCCGCTTCTAAAATACTTGTGATCATTCAAATAATCAAAATAAGTATAAATATCATCCTCGCTTATTTCATCTATCTGAATTTTACACCATCTGGAAAAAATCGTAAGGGATTGGTATGCAAGTTTTAACGTATCTGGCTTTTTCCCTCCATGCTCAAGTTTTTTCATGTATCGAAGGATTAGCTTTAGATTTTCAAGAGGTTTACCCCCCTCACTGTATACATTTATTAGCCTCTCGGCAGCTTTTTTGACTCCATCCATGAAAGAAATTGATCTATAATAACATAAAGTTTTTGTTGATGTCATGCTTGAAAATATCGACCTTTCCCAAAAACTAAGCAATGAAGAGTATAAACAAA
>CAZFNE010000138.1:0-1402 GCA_964520335.1 uncultured Methanosarcinales archaeon
ATATATTGATTTATATAGTTTTGTTAAAAATTTCCATGCTAAAAATATTTTTGCATAGACCAGTTTTTTAGCTTAGTTAATTATAATATTTATCAGGATTATAATAAATTGCAGATTGGGGAGAGCAAAAATAACGAGAAAAAATGGGAGTATGGGGCAATGGATGTTATAAAGATAGATAAATTATATAATAAAAACAAGGTGAAATTAACTCTGACTGCCGAAGTTCCTATAGAAGTCTATAATTTAACACTTACATTATTTGATGATGCACATTACAGCGGCCTGAAGGGATTGGGATTAGAAGAATATATCGGAGCCCTACTCATAGCAGGCATATGTATGTCTACTCCTAGCAAAAGGTGGGAACAAATTATCCCGGTTTATAAAGAAGAATTATATGATTACCTATAAAAGCAAAATTTCTTACATCCAGAATGCACCCCCTTCGCACCTTACAACTCTTCATCCTATTGTGAGTAAAATTCTTCTCATAATACCCATTAATTAAATATTCTTATCCAGGCCAGGGAAGAATTAGAAAAATCAAAAAAGTTTATGAGATTCCCGCTAAAAAATAAATCAGAAAAAAGAATAAAAGCATATCAGTTACTAGACTGTCTTATTTTTCTCTGATTTTAACTTTGAACATTCTTACCTGCAAATACACAATAGGATGAAATCATATTATTCTAATAATGAAAATATATAACCTATAAGGGAGAGAATTATGACTGAAAATCTTAAAAAAGTCCTCCTGCAAAAATGTAAAAGCCTGGATATACCCTTAGTTGGGGTCGCCAATGTTGAGAGATGGTGTTCTCCTCTTTTCTTACCCTGGGTGCCTGAAGAATTTTATCCCCAATCAATATATCCTGAAACAAAATCAGTAATAGTCATTGGACTGCCTGTCTCTCTCCCGGTTCTTGAGACGTCTCCTTCAATATATTATCGAGAGTTATATAATACTGTAAATTCACTTCTGGATCAATACACATACAGACTCTCAAATTTCCTGACTGATAAAGGGTATCCGTCTATCTTCGTACCAAGAGATGGATACGGAAATATTGAGGTCCTCCTGCAAAATCCCATTGCTTTTTTTTCACACAGACATGCAGCTTTACTGGCCGGGCTTGGGAATTTCGGAGTAAATAATACAGTTCTTACGCCGGAATACGGCCCAAGGGTTCGTTTCGGATCAATTTTGACAACTGCTGAGCTTCCTCAAGATTCCATTCTTGAAACTCAACTCTGCACTCGATGTATGCGTTGCGTAAAAATGTGTCCTGCTAATGCTCTTAAAAAAGAAGACTATCCGGCAGGGCTCACAGATAAAAAGACCTGTTCATCTCACAGCGCAGAATTAAATAAGCAGTTTATCTCCCCCTGTGGGATTTGC
>CAZFNE010000138.1:1502-8456 GCA_964520335.1 uncultured Methanosarcinales archaeon
GAAGCTCTCTGAAACATTTTTTGCTGATAAATATTTTGTAAAGATTTTATTTCATTTTTCTCTCGAAAACGGAGGCCGACCAAGCAGACGTAAAGTCGTTAATATGAGAAAGATAAAAAACGAGAGAATAATTATTCCTACAAGTATAGTGTCCCATGTCATTAAAATGCTCCTTACATTTAAATTTCAGATTACTCAGATTTTTATACCAATTATTTAAACTTTTATATTAATCAAATTCCCATATAAGTTAATTTGTACATTTCCGCAGCATCTACATCAAAATGCATAGGAACTTCATACAGGCAAAAATACTGATAAACGGGGGAAAGTAATCAATAGTTGTTCGGGATAAATTGACCTTTCTAAATTTTATAAGATATACATACGTATGCGTATATATTAAGGAGCTAATAAAAATACAATAGGCATTTAAGCAGATATTTCTTAAAAGATTTGCTGGATGCAAGTTTATTTATATAAGATTAACTAAAATTTAACTAGAATTTTATTGAATTTTTTTATAGAATTATTTTAAATTAATTAGACGATAAGACAGAGTTATAATAACTAGACTAATTTATGAAAATTGTTAGGAATCCTGTTTAGAATTTCTTAAATCAGCCTTTTTCACAGGAACTTTTATGCCTTTATTTGACGATATAAATATTTAATAAGAATGAGTAAGACTACTAGGAGAGGGGGCTTTGTGATTTATTGTAGTACTTTCGACTTTATAAATACAATAAAAAGCTGCCCTATTTGTGGGGGTGATGTACATCTTCACTTTGGAGAAGAAGATGAAGACAGTTTCTGGTTATGGTGCCATTGCCATATGTGTGGGGAACACTATGGGAGCAAGGAATGGGAAGAGATGAAGGAATTTAATAAATAAATTAATAAAAATTTGATACAAAATTAAAAAACAGTCGAGGAACTAATTAACCTGGAAAACGTATGGGCAAAGCCAGGATATTTCTTTGTGAGAAAATCATTCCTTGAATTTGATGGAGATACATAACTTATATTTGCTTTATTCCCTATGCTTATGTTGTATTTACCAGATAGCCCTCCATTTATTTCAAGAACATACCTGGCATTTTTCCCGGGATCAATAGACGGACAATAATAAGAATTGCATGGTTGAGCGTTCTTATGTATGTATACAACGTTCTGGCTTGAATTGATCCAGATTATGTCCAGAGGGATAAGTGTATTTTTCATCCAGAAATGATGATCTCCCTCGTCTTCAAAAATAAATAGCATACCCTTGTCAAGGTCAAGAGATTTCCGGTTCATGAGTCCATATTGTCTTTCGGATTGTGTTGTCGCAAGCTCAACTGTAAAACACCTGTTATTAATGCATACATAACTGGTTTCAGGGTTTTCGTTTCCTAAACCGGAACCTGACGTTGATGTTATCAGGAAACCTGTAAACATAAGGATTAGAGCTGAAATAAGAATCTGTAGCTTCCCCATTTCTATCAATCTGTAGCTTTTGTTTTTGATTTTATTAATTTCCCCATAGATCAATAAAAAGAATATAATAAATAACTCTTCCTGCTGCAAAAAAGTTCTAATTGTTTAATTGGCTCTGATCCCTTTATAAAGTTAAAAAGATTATATTTAAAATCCTGTTTAGATAATGAAATTAACAGGAATGAGTAAGAACTAGGGGTAAAGCAAAATTAAATACCTATTTTGAAATATTTTGGGATTAAAACTATTTTAATTAGATAGAGAGTTTGTACCTCTGCTATCTAATTGACTTCTCAATTTATTTATTTATTTATTTATTTATTTATTTACTTAACTATTTAGTTATTTGTATTTTTTATATTATTTTTATCTATTTACTCATTTATTTTAATCTTAATTTCTTCGGTTTTTACATAGGAAAACTCCAAGCAGCCCAAGCACACAATAGAATATTTCAAATCCGGACAAACTTTCTTTTGGTTTCTGAGAATTATCTGTTTTTTCTACATCCTTAGAAGGCTTTTCAAGCACTGGACCTGCGGTTATGTTGTTTCCCGTATGATCTTGGGAATCAGCTTCAGGCTCTATTTCAATTACTTTTTCTGTTGTTTTTCCTGTAATTGCAAAAGGTGAGAAACCTGGAGTCTTTGCTGTCAAATACAGGTACTTATCATCCTCAGAAACCAGAGTGGCTGGAAGTTCATTCCATTTATTCTCATTATATCTGTTAAGGATAATTGAAGCCTTATCAACGCTTTTTTCCTGTATCCAGGCCTTTTCGACTCTGAAACAGATAACTGCGTTTTCAATGGCATTTCCACTTCCATATCCTCCTTCCCCGACCCAGATGTTTAGGTAGTTATAGATCTCGGCTTCAGGAGCATCTGATGTTAGGGTAGACCTGCTTTTTAAGGTCTCGACTATAGCAGTTGTTTTTCCAACAGTCTTTTTTGAATCAAAGGCTAAATAAACTACATCTGTAACATTTTTAGGGAAGCTAAATTTTACAGGATTTCCACTTGAAATATAAGTCTGGGAAATCTCCTTTATTTCTACATTCTTTGCAGGTTCTGGAGACCCGCCTGCTCCTCCCCCACTTTTACTATTTTCACTGCCGCTCTTATGACTTCCCCCTCCTGAACCTCCAGAGCCGGAATTGCTCTGTGCCGTTATGATATGCATTTTTGAAGATGTTCCATCTGCATTACTTACAGTGAGTTTAACATTATACGTCCCTGCTGCAGTGTAGGTATGTACAGGATTTTGCTCATTTGATGTGTATCCATCCCCGAAGTCCCAGTCCCATGCATTTGGAGCGCCGTTACTTGAGTCACTAAACTGGACAGTTAATGGAGGGTTTCCATACGTAATATTTGAGTTAAAGTTAGCCGAAGGAAAACTGGATAATACTTTTACATAATTTGATTTCTGGATAGAATTTGATCCCATCTCGTTGTTTACTGTCAGCGTGACTGTATAATCCCCAATATCTGAATAAACATGCACTGGGTTCTGACCTGTTGAAGTATTTCCATCCCCAAAGTCCCATTCCCAGGTTTCTGTAGCTCCAGTTGATTTATCTGAAAAAGATAAACTAAGTGGCCTGTATCCAGAGGTCGAATCACTTGTAAAATCAGCAACTGGGGCAGTCGGTTCAATAACAGTTATTGTTTTGACCATGGAATTACTGGAAATCTCATTTGCTACAGTCAGAGTAACTGTATAAACTCCAGGATCTGTATACGTGTGAATAACATTTGCAGTATTACTTGCAGGCGAACCATCTCCAAAGTCAAGGTGTTCAGTCTGCTGGTTAGAGCTGTAATCTATAAAAGTAACATTGCTTCCTGCCAGTATAGTATTCCTTGAAACCGTGAAATTTGCAGTTGGAACTCTAAATTCTGCAGGTTGTACCCAGGCAGAATTCCCCAATTCTCCCATAAGATAAAATGTTCCACCATGCTCCCGTGTATATTTCAAAATTTCTTCCAATCTTGATACAGAGGTTTGATATCGCCCATTAACATTTGGAGTGATCGCATGTCCGTACAGTATCAGTACACTTCCTGTTTTTATTGCATGATCGATTCCATTTTCAATAGATTCTAGGCTTGCTCCTGACTGATCATCAATTTCGACCCCATATAAAAGTTGAGCATCATCCCAATTATAATAGGCCAGTTTAGTTTCATTAACATTATCATTTATAAGATCAGGAGCTCTTGTTCTAAGGGTCCGGAAATATGGAGATATCAGGGCGTCAGTAGTCGGATCTCTATGGGAATACGGGTATGCAAGGGTATAAACCGGATAACCGTAACCGGTAATTTCCCGAATATTTGGGAATATTTCCTGACTTAGCCATGCTGTTGGAGAATTACTATCAAGGAATAGAACTGAGTCCATATGATTATACCCGTGACAGGCTACTTCCCATCCTGCCGAATGCAAGGCAGCTAATTGTTCTTTATCTGTTACAGCATTCCGTCGGTTGCTTACGGAATTTGCATTTATAGTACAGACAGAATTATACTTTTGAAATAGTGACAAATATGGATAGCACGTTTGAATATGGGCTGAATCGTCCCAGGAGAGGGCGATTCCTCCTTGTTTATTTAAATTTTTTATGCTGCGTAAGTCACCAGCATATAAATTCGAAATTTCCAGGGAAGATAATGCTCTATTGTATAAGTAAAAAGCATATATTGTCCCATCTAGTCCGAATGTATCTTCAGAAGAAGAACCTATAGTCCAATTGTCCGTAATATACCCAGGGCCTAAAGAGGCAGCAGTATAGTCTGTACTGTTTCCATCAACAACTCCATTCACATACAACTGAGCATGCGATCCATCATAAGTTACAATAGCTTCATAATCTCTATTTGGTTGTACACGACTTTTACTATATCCGGTAATTGAGTGCCCATCTGCAAGAATTTCATATCCTACTCTTGCATTCGTATGATCGATGTTGATTTTACAAGCAGTATTGCCTTTAGAAACCAGATAAGTTGAACGCGTTGGATTAGTGGAATTGTAACGGAAAAATACTCCAAATGTTATATGAGGATCAGTAAATGATAATTGAGCATTGTTTGGGATTGTTATTTTGTTCTGTCCATTGAAGTGCCTGGCTACTTGTCCAGTTGGTAAAAGAAAAGTTGTACTGCCATGATTTATACCGTTATTTCCATTCCCGGAACTATCAACAATAACGTCTCCATTGTCTGAAGCCCAGTTATAGTATACAAGCTGATTTTGATCCGCCTCTGCAGTACCAATAACGCTTATTAAAAATATTAAAAATATTCCAAACTTAATATATTTAAAATTGTGAAATATCATTTTAATCAAACTCTTTGATAAAGCTCTTTTGAACTTTTTTCATAAACTAAGGAAAAATAAGAATTCTTTTGTTTCTAAGTCCGATAACTTTAATCTGTAAGCAAGTGAAGGAACAATATGTCTCCTATTTCCCATAACTTCATATTACCCCCCAAAATTGTCCTTACAAGGACTCATCTTAGCTTTTAATTTATTCAAAAAAATGCTATAACCAGGATTTCCATGCTTAGTGTCTAACAGCCTGGTTTTGAAAGTTGTAGTGAACTGAGCATAAATCAGTATTAAAATTATTACACAGATAGACTTACTAATATTTATATCTAAGTCAAAGGTTTTAGAAGAATAGAACAGCTATTATAAGGCAGATAAAAAACTAAAGTATCCTGATACCAAATTTACGATTTTCAAAAAAGATATGACCTATGAAACCCTTATAAGGTATGGAAAATTGGGGACTTAGGGTTAGTTGAAATAGACTAATAAATAGTAGTATAAAATATAAAAATTATTTATAGATTTTAGTGGAGATTTTAGTAGAGAGGGGATTTTCATGATATTTGAACGTATTAAGTCTGAAGGGCTGGCTCATCTTTCTTATTTTATCGGTTCAAAAGGGGAAGCTATAATTATTGATCCTCGCAGGGATTGTGAGATTTATTCCAAGATTGCTCGAAAAGAAGGCATGAAAATAAAGTATATTTTTGAAACGCACAGAAATGAAGATTATGTAATTGGATCCCTGGAATTGAAAAAACTTACCGGTGCGGAAATTTATCACGGACGCGGTATGGATTTCAAATACGGGAACTTTGTAGATGAAGGGCAAACATTTGATTTCGGTTCGCTGCGGTTGACTGCGTTGCATACCCCCGGACATACGGATGAGAGCATGTCTTACACTCTGACTGATCTTGATTCGGGAGAAAACTCTTTTATGGTTTTTACAGGAGATACCCTTTTTGTAGGAGATGTTGGGAGAACTGACCTCCATGGCCCGGAAGAAGCCCCAAGGATGGCGGCAAACCTTTATGACAGCATTTTTTCCAAACTCCTTCCTCTTGGAGATCAGGTAATTATCTGCCCAGCACACGGGGAAGGCTCAGTTTGCGGGGGAGCTATCTCGGAAAGAGAATACAGCACCCTTGGGCTTGAGAGGATGCAAAATCCTGCGCTTCAGAAAACCGAGAAAGCAGATTTCGTAAAGTACAAACTTGAAGAAAAACACAGGGTTCCGCCTTATTTTAAGAAAATGGAAGAGTATAACCTTCAGGGGCCTCCTCTACTTAGATGTTTGCCGGTCCCGGAGCTGCTTACTCCTGAGGAATTCAAAGCTGGAATGGAAAAGGGGGCAGTAGTTGTAGACACTCGATTACCTCATTCGTTTGGGGGAGCTTTTATAAAAAACACGTACAGTATCTGGCTGGGAGGATTACCTGCTTTTGCAGGCTGGATCCTTTCATATGACACTCCAATTCTGCTTGTGCTGGAAGAAAAAGAGCAGCTAGAAATTGCTGTAAGATATCTTGTGCGGCTGGGCTATGATAATATCATAGGGTTCTTAAACGGGGGAATCTCAGCCTGGTATATGGAGGCTATGCCCATAGACAACTTTAATCTTATATCGGTACACGACCTGAAAGATAAATTAGAAAAAGATGAAGAAATGCTAATCCTGGATGTCAGGGGAAGCGAAGAATGGGAAGCAGGCCACATCGAAGAAGCCAGAAATATTTATGTAGGCTATTTGGAGAAGAATCTGGACCAGGTGCCTAAATACTGCCCTATAGTAGTTTACTGTGGGACAGCAAGACGTTCTAATATAGCAGCTTCTATCCTGAAAAAGAATGGCTATAGTAAAGTATACAATGTCCTTGGAAGTATGACAGCATGGAAAAATGCAGGATACAATGTAGTAAGGTAAGATCAGTGCATAAAATGATTTTTTAAAGAAAATTACGAAGGAAATTAAGTAATGGTATAATTCATTGTTCACGTAAATAAATTCAAAGTTCTCTGAGATCTTTATTTTCACGCCTCAAATAAAACCGATAAAAACAGATAACAAATAACAAAAATAAAAATCAAAGTTGCGAGGGCGCACCCCGCTGCAAGCAACGGGGTATGTTCGCG
>CAZFNE010000139.1:0-8420 GCA_964520335.1 uncultured Methanosarcinales archaeon
CTATATTATGAGGTGACTTTATGGAGGAAATTGAGCAAACAGGGCAGGAGGAAACAGAAGCACAGCCTTTAAATGAGGAAAATCTCGAGGCTGAAGCAAAACCTGCACCTGAAAAGGAAGCAGCAAAAACTGATGCTGTGCCTGTAGCAACTGACGATGAAGCAGTTGCTAAAGAAGGGTCCACATCCCTTGTATCTATTGATGAGTACCTGGCAGCAGGTGTTCATATCGGTACCCAGCAAAAGACCCAGGATATGATGCGTTTTGTATACAGGGTCAGAACTGATGGGCTATATGTGCTTGATATTCAGTCAACAGACGAAAGAATCAGGGTTGCATCAAAGTTATTGTCTCATTATGACCCTTCAAGAATTCTTGTTGTTTCTTCGAGGCAGTACGGGCAGCATCCGGCAAGAATGTTTTCCAGGGCTCTTGGCACAAGGGCAATGCTTGGCAGGTTTATCCCGGGTTCTCTTACAAACCCCCAGATCCACGGCTTCTTTGAACCTGATGTTGTGATTGTAACCGACCCTGCAGGAGATGCACAGGTCTTGAAGGAAGCTTCAAGTATAGGTGTACCTGTTGTAGCCCTTTGCGACACCAATAACCTTATTTCAAGTGTGGATCTTGTAATCCCCACAAACAACAAAGGCAGAAAGGCCCTTTCTCTTGTTTACTGGCTGCTTGCAAGGGAAGTTTCCAGGTTAAATGGGACTCCTTTCAATTACGAGCTGACAGATTTCGAAACACCTCTTTAATTTTTAAAAAAGCCCTGCATACTGCAAGAATATATAAAAATGACCCGTATCATATATGGGTGATTTTAAATGAGAGAACCAGCAGTTGCAGGGCAATTTTATCCCCTGCGTCCTGAATATCTGGAGAAAGAGCTTAAGCGCTGCTTCGAAGGACTGGAGATCCGGGAAAGAAATATCCTTGGGGCTGTTTGCCCACATGCTGGATATGTTTATTCCGGAAAAGTAGCCGCGCACGCTTATGCAGTCCTTCCGAAAGCTGATACGTATGTCTTTTTTGGGCCCAATCATACCGGATACGGCTCACCTGTATCAGTATCTACGGACACCTGGAGAACTCCTCTGGGATCAATTGAGACTGACACCGAACTTGCGGATGGTTTCCTTGGGACTATTGTTGATGCTGATGAAATTGCGCACAGGTACGAACATTCTATTGAAGTCCAGCTTCCTTTTCTTCAATATCGTTTTGAGCATAATTTTAAAATTCTTCCTATCTGCATGGGTATGCAGGATGAAGAAACTGCAATTGAGGTAGGGGGTCTTATTGCAAAACTTGCTTCCGAAAGCGGAAAAAATGTAGTCTTTATAGCCTCAAGCGATTTCACGCATTACCAACCTGCAGATGTTGCAAGAAGAATAGATAATGAAGTTATAGGTGCTGTTCTTGATCTGGATGTTTCGGAAATGTATGGCCGGCTTTACCAGAGAAATGCGTCTGTATGTGGGTATGGGCCAATTGCAGCAATGATTACTGCCTCCAAAAACCTGGGCGGAAAGGAGGCAACGCTACTTAATTACTCAAATAGTGGGGAGGTCTCGGGAGACAAAGGGGCAGTTGTAGGGTATGCTGCAATTATTGTTGAATAAGGAGACAATAAAATATCGAAACAGCAGGATAAGAGAATAGAATAAGCAATAAAATAAGAAAACAAAAAGAATAGCATCTAAGCTAAAACCTATATTTAGAACTCTTTCTTTTATTCAAAACTGAAAACTCTCCTGGTAAATAATAATTTCTTATGCCCGGATAAGTTTTTATACATTTTTGCTTTTATTAGAAGTCTCAGCGTTATAATTTGGACTTTAAGCTTCCCTAATATTCTAAACACCGAATAGTTCCACATTATTATACTCATATTTAGTTTGAATTTGCCCTAAATGAAAATACCTATATCCCCGTTTTAGCCAGATTAAGATATTTAAAATATTCAGAGGAATTATATGGTTTCATGTTCTGCACCCGGGAAAGTCTATCTTTTTGGAGAACATGCAGTTGTCTACGGAGAGACTGCAATAGCATGTGCAGTTGAATTAAGGACCCGAGTGCGGGCAGAGGAAAATGACTCTATAGTTATCCAGTCACAAATAGGCAGGACAGGGATAGATTTTGAAAAACACCCTTATATTTCCACAGTCATTGAGAGAATCAGTGAGCTTGTGCCTATTAAAGGCCTCTTCGTAGAAGTAAATTCTGAACTTCCTGTCGGTTCAGGGCTGGGCTCTTCGGCTGCCGTAACGATTGCAACTATAGGTGCACTTAACGAATTATTCGATTGTGGGCTTTCTCTTGATGAAATCTCAAAATTGGGGCATGAGATAGAAATAAAGGTCCAGGGAGCAGCAAGCCCTACTGACACCTATGTTTCTACATTTGGAGGGGTTGTTACTATCCCTGACCGAAGAAAATTAAGGACACCTGACTGCGGAATTGTTATAGGGGACACAGGGATATTTTCTTCTACAAAAGAACTCGTAGCAAACGTTAGAAAACTGCGTGAAAGCTATCCGGAACTTATAGGCCCTCTTATGACTTCTATTGGGAAGATTTCTAAAATTGGAGAGACATTTGTTGCTTGTCAGGATTATTCTTCGATTGGAAGACTTATGAATGTCAACCAGGGTCTTTTAGATGCTCTTGGAGTTAATATCCTTGAGCTTTCAAGCTTAATTTATTCAGCAAGGCAAGCTGGCGCTTATGGGGCAAAAATTACAGGAGCTGGAGGCGGAGGCTGTATGGTAGCCCTTGCGGCTCTAGATAAATGTAACAATATTGCTAATGCTATTTCAAATGCTGGAGGAAAGGCAACTATTACCCGGCCAACAGAACAGGGTCTGAAAATAGAACGGATTTGAAATTAGATTAAGAGGATAAATATAAATAAAGAATAAAAATTAAACAGATTTTAGTACTGTGTATTTTATAACAGTTCATAATAACAGTGCATGAAGCTCGTGTAATACATGTTGTAACCTCATGCCTTATTCTAAAAATCCACAAAACAACTGCTAAATTTCTAAAAGAAACGAAACTATTAAAATCGAGTGATATGCATGACCATCCTAACAGAACCTGTTATCCTGAAGCTCGGGGGCAGCGTGATTACCGATAAAAACGCAGATGAAGGAGTTGTCAAAAAGGCTGAACTTTGCAGGATTGCAAAAGAGGTTTCGGAATTTCGCGGGAAAATGATTATTGTGCATGGGGCAGGTTCTTTTGGGCACACATATGCTAAAAAGTATAAACTTAATCAGAATTTTGATTCCAAAGGGGCTATTATAACTCACGAGTCCGTCAAAAAGCTTGCATCAGAAGTCGTAGCGTCCCTTAATCATTTCGGAGTTAGGGCAATAGCTCTTCATCCCATGTGCTGCACTGTTTGCAGAAAGGGAAGAATTGAAACCATGTACCTTGATAATATTAAGCTAATGCTTGAGAAGGGGTTCATTCCTGTTCTGCATGGGGATGTTGTTATGGATCTCGAACTTGGGGCATGTGTACTGTCAGGAGACCAGATAGTTCCATACCTTGCAAAAAAATTGGGGATTACCAGGCTTGGACTGGGATCAGCAGCAGATGGAGTACTTGATAAAGAAGGAGTCCCCATTCCTGAAATTACTCCGGAAAAGTTTGAGAATTTTAAACACCATATAAAAGGTTCTGAAAGCACGGATGTTACAGGCGGGATGCTCGGGAAAGTGCAGGAACTTCTTGAACTTAGCAAAACATCTTGTATTACTTCACATATTTTTAATGCAGGCAAAAAGGATAATATCTACAGGTTCTTAAATGGGGAATCAATAGGGACCAGAATAAGCCCTGACAAAAGGGGTCTGGATGAAAGGGTATAAGATATGATTAACAATACATCAAGGCGAAAAATAGAACACCTGAAACTCTGTGCAGAAAGCCAGGTAGAGGCTCGAAAAGTTAGCGCTGGTTTTGAAGATGTTACTCTGATTCACAGGGCACTTCCTGAACTAAGTATGGATAAACTCGATCTTTCTACGAATTTTCTTGGAAAATGCCTCAAAGCTCCTTTCCTGATCGCTTCAATTACAGGAGGGCATCCTGATACTATTTCTGTAAATTCTGCCCTTGCAGGTGCTGCCGAAGAAATGGGGGTAGGGATAGGAGTTGGAAGCCAGAGAGCTGCAATAGATGACCCTGCCCAGGAAGAATCTTTCAGGGTTGTCAGGGATAAAGCTCCAAACGCTTTTGTGTATGGGAATATAGGAGCTGCACAGATCAGAGAATATGGAGTTGAAGGGGTCGAAAAGCTTGTCGAAATGATCGATGCCGATGCCCTTGCAATCCATCTGAACTTCTTGCAGGAAGCTATTCAACCTGAAGGGGATAGGGATGCAACCGGCTGTCTTGATTCAATTAAAGAAATTTGCTCAGTGCTCAAAACCCCTGTAATTGTTAAGGAAACAGGGGCTGGAATCTCAAGAGAGGACGCTCTTCTCTTACAAAAAGCAGGTGTATCGGCAATCGATGTAGGCGGAGTCGGAGGCACAAGCTGGGCAGGGGTTGAAGTTTACAGGGCTAGAGATACTGGAGATTCCCTTTCCGAGCATCTTGGCGAGCTATTCTGGGACTTTGGAATTCCTACAGTAGCAAGTATAATCGAATCCAGAGTTTCTCTTCCAATTATAGCGACAGGCGGAATCCGAACAGGCCTTGATATTGCTAAGTCAATAGCTCTCGGAGCAAGCGTTGCAAGCGCCGCCCTACCTTTTGTTGGCCCTTCCCTCAAAGGAAAAGAGGCTGTTGAAAATGTTCTTTCCCGCATACTTGATGAATTTAAAGCTGCAATGTTTCTCTGCGGATGTGCAAATTTAAGGGATCTGCGCAACGCGCCTGTGGTTATTACAGGATGGACACTTCAATACCTTGGACAGCGCGGATTTAATGTAAAAGATAATGCTATATCAAGAGAAATATTATAATGGAAATGATAGAAAGCAAATGACAGGAATATAAATACATAATCAACTTAGTAACTGATCAAAAATACTCCTGATTAATAGTCCTGGTTATGGATAATATGAGAAGTATCCGTTTATAAAAAATTCCTGCCATATAATATTTATACATGGTGTGCAAGTAATCTCATTGAAATGTTGATTGGAAAATAATCTCTTTCACAACAATTTAGCCAGTAGATCCTTCAGTAAAATACAAAAATTTACTGAGGCAGGCATAATACAAGAATAATGTAAGAGCATGTACGAATTTAAGGAAAAATTAATTAGCTTAATCGTCCTTCTGGTATTTCTGAAGATAAACAATAATAAGGATGTATAAAAGGGGAAAAAATCTTAACCTGAGTTAAATCTAAAACCGGTTTTCATTAGATTTCATTGATATATCTAAATAATTAAGAAAGATTTTCACGATTATTAATCTCAAGAATTATCAAGCTCATTAAATCCAGGATATTTTAAATAAAAATTATGAAAATAAGGAACTATATAAGAATAGGCATTAAAAACAGGAACAAGCGAATTCCGTATTCATATCTCAATAATCTGTAATTTAAGGATTTATCTTAATTGAAGAGGAATAGGCAATCAAATCTTTAAAAGATAGGAAGTAAATCTGACTTCTTTACACAATGAATAAGTGAAAAAGCCATAGGGGGCTTTTAATGCATTTTCCCCAAGGAATAGTAATATCCATATAAAATAGGGAATTACCTGAGAAGCCAGATTAAAACTTACTTCCAGCTTACTAATTTTGTTATTAGTAAGTTTAAAAAATCTTCAAAGCTTTACGAAACAAGCTTTTATCAAATAAACAGATAATTGCAACAATAGAACTTAATTAATAAAGCTTTAGCAGGCAGCTTTAATAGATTGGAATTTGAACATTTGTATGATGAAACTAATATATAATTAAAGTTCTATTCTTCTTCGAGAGATCTTAGCTTGATCCGGTCCCTTAATAGTAAATTTCTTCCTTTCTGAGCGAAGGGCCTGAGAAGGGATGGGAAATAACTCTTCTGATGCTTATTATATACTTTGTCCTTACTCATACATCATAGTCATTACTTCAAGACTGTTTCCGGATTCATTTTCCAGGATTTCAGTTTAAAAGGATTGTATATTAAATAAGAGGTTTAAAACACATGACTGAAATAGGAATCGTTGCAGTCGGCGGCTATAATGAAATGGGCCGTAATATGACTGCAGTCATTATAGGTGAAGATATTATAATTCTGGACATGGGGCTCCGCCTTGATAGAGTCCAGATACATGAGGATGTAGAAATAGACAAAATGCATTCTCTGGAACTTATAGAAATGGGAGCAATTCCTGATGATACTATTATGAAAGAAATCAATGGGACTGTCCGGGCAATTGTTTGTACTCATGGTCACTTAGACCATATAGGGGCAATTCCAAAACTTGCGCACAGGTACAATGCTCCTATCCTTGCAACCCCATATACCTCAGCTATTATTAAACAACAAATAGAAGCTGAAAGGAAATTTGAGGTTTGCAACAGGGTAATTCCTTTGAGTGCAGGTGGAACTTACCAGGTAACCGAAGACATTTCCATAGAGTTCATCCGCGTCCAGCACAGCATTATTGACTGTGTAATTGCAGCCGTGCACACTCCTGTTGGAGCGATTCTTTACGCCTGCGACTTCAAGCTTGACAGGACTCCTACAATGGGGGAAGCTCCAGATTTCGAGCGCCTAAAAGCAATCGGAAAAGAAGGAGTTATTGCAATGATTGTGGAAAGTACAAACGCAGGGCGTTCAGGCAAAACTCCTTCGGAACAGATTGCAAAAGACATGGTAAGGGACGTCCTGCTCGGGACTGAAGAGTCTGATGTGGGAATGGTAATTACGACTTTTGCCTCGCATATTTCAAGGCTCAAAGCTATTATTGAAGCTGCTGAGGAAATGGGGCGAATCCCTGTTCTTATGGGCCGTTCAATGGAGCGCTATGTTGGAGCGGCAAGGGATCTTGGTTATCTTGAACTCCCTTCAAATGTCGAAATCTACGGCCTCAGGAAAGATGTCGATAAAACTCTGAAGCGCATTATGCAGGATGGCAAGAACAAATACCTCCCTATTGTCACAGGGCACCAGGGAGAGCCCGGTTCAATTCTCGTCAGGCTTGCAAACGGCGAAACTCCATATACCATTGAGCCTGGAGACAGGGTTATTTTCTCTGCAAATGTTATTCCAAGCCCTATGACTCAGGCCAACCGTTATGCCCTTGAAACCAAACTTAGAATGCGTGGCGCAAGGATTTATGATAACGTGCACGTTTCCGGACATGCTTATAGAGAAGACCACTGGGAACTATTGCGAATGGTCAATCCAGAGCATGTAATTCCTGCTCATGGAGATATGGAAATGCATGGGCATTACATCGAGATGGCAGAAGATGCAGGCTATGTCCTAGGAGATACGGTCCACCTTCTCAGAAACGGCGAAGTGTTATATATAGAAGAGTAATCTATAGAAAGGAATTCCGTGCTCGTGATGCCTATGACGCTAATTGATGAGATCAAAAAAAGAAGTATTCATGTTGATGCCGCAATTGAGAAGTTGCTGCCTGTAACGCATCCGGAGGAGTTATACAGAGCTTCTCGCTACCTTGTAGATGCCGGAGGAAAACGCCTCCGTCCGGCAGTTCTCATCCTTGCGGCTGAAGCTGTAGGTTCTGATCTCAAGACTGTTTTGCCTGCAGCAGTAGCCGTGGAACTTGTACATAATTTCACGCTTATCCACGACGATATAATGGATAAAGACGATGTCCGCAGAGGAATGCCTGCTGTCCATATAAAATGGGGAGAAGCCGGAGCAATTCTTGCAGGGGATACTCTTTATTCGAAGGCTTTTGAAATCCTCTCAAAAGTCGAAAACGAACCTTCCAGAATCCTGAAGTGCATGGACGTCCTCTCAAAGACGTGTACTGAGATCTGTGAAGGCCAGTGGCTTGATATGGACTTCGAGAAAAGAGAGAAAGTTACCGAATCCGAGTACCTCGAAATGGTAGAAAAAAAGACCTCTGTGCTCTATGCGGCAGCAGCTAAAATCGGGGCTCTGCTTGGGGGAGCTTCAGATGAAACTGCTAATGCACTTTTCGAGTATGGCCGCCTTATAGGGATCGGCTTCCAGATGTATGATGATGTCCTGGATATGATCACTCCACAGGAGATTCTCGGAAAAGTAAGAGGTAGCGATCTCAAAGAAGGTAAGTATACCCTGATCGTAATTGATGCCTTTAATAAAGGTGTAAAACTCGAGATGTTTGGACAGGGGGGAGCAACCCTTGAAGAAACCGAAGAAGCCGTCAGAATTCTCACTGAGTGCGGGTCCATAGATTATGTAAAGAATCTTGCAATTTCATATATTAATG
>CAZFNE010000140.1:0-8381 GCA_964520335.1 uncultured Methanosarcinales archaeon
TGAGAAGAACCGGAGAAGAGTTCTACACCTTAAGTGAAGATCAAATGTGCAAAATTGGATCTGGCACACTTGGCTTTAATGAAATACCTCCGGAAGTACCAAGTGGAGAATCATATCACAAAGAATTCGGGTTGTTTGAAACTCAAGGAGCAGCAAGGCGCACAGCAGAAAAGATGCCTATTCTTCCACCTAAGTCTACTGAAGCGGTTATATATTCTCCCCTTGAAAAAACTACATTTATACCGGATGTCGTAGTTTTTACATGTTATCCAAAGCAAATTATGATACTTATCCAGGCTTATGTGTATAAGAACGGGGGAAGGCTTGAAGCGAGTTTCGTAGGGACACAAAGCCTATGCGCTGAAGGTGTTGTGTAGGCATATAAAGAAGGTAAAATCAATGTAGGTTTTGGTTGTCTAGGCAGCAGGACTTTTTCTAAGATGGAAGATGAAGAAATGATTATGGGAATTCCTGTTTTGCTTCTTCCCGATATAATTTCAGGCCTTAAAGAAATCTGCCCTAAATACAATTAAATTATTCATTAACTACTAATTCGGGGAATTAGTTCCCAAATTCATCAAATTATATAAAATCTGATTAATTGCCTTAAAGTAAAATGATAGATGTGAGACGGTTGGACTGTTAAATACATGTTTAACCTCAACATAAGACAGTTGGATCATACTTTTTAATATATTTTATTAGCTTCGCTTCCACAGTCTGTGAGGATGAGGTTCACTATATGCGTATGGTGTGAGCCTGCGCAAATGTTTAAATCTCAAAAAATATAAATGTAACTTGGTAAATGGTCGAAAAGTATCTTATTTGATTAATAAAGAAGTACTAATGCGTATAATATCAAAGATTCGAAGGTTATTTAGACAGCTAATTTCCGGAGTTTCCTGATTTATCCTTTTCTAATTTTCGACATCACGTTGTCAGTTACCAATTTTTCGTATTTCTTCCATGTATTATCATCAATTTCAGGCATTGATACTACATATGCTTCACTTCTATGGGAGCTGGCGCATGAATCGATAGCTTTCTGAATTGTGGCAGGATCTTTATTTCCAACAAGATCTACTACTTTAATTTCCCTGAGGAAACGTGAAATTGCAGTCATTGGAATTTCATTCAAATAGGGCAAAGGAGATTCCGAACCTAATATTTTCCGTGAGCCTCCCATTGTAGAAACTCCATTTTCAGCAAGAGAAATTATAGATTGGCCTGCGAGATGTTCGCTCTCCTCACCGCATACGATGAGGCAATTTATGTTTGGATTTGCAAGCACATTGACGATCACTTTTTCGATCCCAAAATTTTCCGTAAAACAGGTTCCGCAAATTGCATAGTTCTTGAGGTTCCAGGTTTTGTAGTCAGATGCAAGGGTTACAACAGCTATGCTTGAGTTTACATCTCCAGTTATATAATCACCTGAAGTTAAAGGCCATTCCATAATATCGCTCCTACAGTTAACTCATTATATAGCAAATAATTGACATTATTTCCCTATTTTAGAATATTCTCTTGAATTTATCCTATAAGCTCTCATGAAGATCTTTCTATTTTCTTTTGGTATAGTGAAATTGAGACAAAATAATCCAGGTTTTTTGTTCAAGGTTTGGATTAAATACCTAATTGATACTGTTGACTCTTATCTAGCCGCTCGAATTTCTAGTATTCCAAGAGTCTTTGCTCTTTTTATTTTAGTATTTGAACTTAAAATTAGTACCATACAAAATATAGGATATGAGTTATCTTCTAAGGATTTAAAAGAATAGAGAAAGTACTTTCACCGTATATCAATTTTTCTTGATACCCATAGTGCAGGTTTTTAAAACTTGGGTCTCAAAATAAATTACAGCGATTTTGTAAATTGATGAATCTAGGAGAATAGAAATGGAAAAAGATGAAGTATCAGTGGAAAAGGATTCAGAAAATGGCCCAAAAGATGATGAAGAAGACTTACTTTATACACATAAACCTGAATCTCGGGGAAGCACTATGCAGTGGAATTCTACTCTTTGTAGAAGACCAGGCCGCTAAAATAATGTAGATATCTGAACTATTCTTTTAAATAAAAACTAAAGTATCTCCTGACCTTTTTGTTTGTAATTGTTAGATCAGCTTCAAGTCAAAGATTTCAAATATATTATTCATATTAGGGGAATTAAGATGTCATTTCTAAACGAAGTATTACCTGAAACTTCGAAAGTTTTCGGACAGCTGCAAAATTCCATTTTTAAAGATGGCTATCTGGATCTCAAAACAAAGGAATTAATTGCTGTCGCCTCTTCGGTCCTAATGCGTTGCCAGCTCTGTATTGATATCCATTCTCAGAGAGCATTGGAAGCTGGAGCTACAAAAGAAGATATTGCTGACGCTATATCTGTTGCAATGTTTATTGCTGCCGGTTCCCAAATAGGATGGACTAAAATATATGGAGAAAACATCTACGAGAGAATTTTTGAAAAGGATAAGGAAGAAGAAGAGAATTGCAGTTGTTGCTGTTGCGACTGAAATTCCAATGTTTGTATTTTATCTTTTTTTGATTCTATGCTTATCTCATTCTGAATTTTTTTCTTGTAGTTGAAATATGATGCTCAAGATTTTTTTAAATTCAGGATTTATTTTATAAAACTTCCATTTTGAGCTGCTGTAAGCTTCAACGATCCCACTGTTTTTCAGAATTGTTAAATGATGGGAAACTAGGTTCTGTCTTTCATTTAATTTAAATATCAGTTCGCAAACGCAATGGTCTCTTTGAGATAGAAAGTAAGCGATTTTTAACCTCATTGGGTGCCCAAGAGCGCTGAATATATCACTGGCTTTTTTTACGTCATTGTCCAGAAGATCTATTTCCTGGAGCATTTTCTCTTCCCATTCTTTTTTAATCTTGGGATCCGTAGGGCAGCAATAACTCATAGCCAAGAATTTAAGCCTTTTAAATATAAGGATTTCCATATCAATTTTTATTGATATTTAGTAAACTATTATCTTTATCGAATACCTACCGATTATAAACTTCCTGGGAAGATAGTAAACAGTAGATAAAAAATTAATTCTAATCATGATAATGCAATTCAATTTATTCCTGATTTTATTGGTAACAATTCTTTTTTTCTGTTAACAAATAGTTTTTAAGATAAATATTTATAGGATGTTTTATACAAATATATCATGATATATTGATATTTGTATTCGTTTATATTTCTTAAACGGAAATAACTTTCAATTTCTGGAGGATTATAATGAAGCGATTATGCAAAACTCAAGTAAAACAGCGAGATAAGTTTTCATTTATATCCTTGAAAGTTTCTCTCTTTACTTTAGCAATTTTTTGTTTCCTTTTATTCAGCTCAGGTTGTACAGATTCTATTAATTCTGGTAATGAGTCCGAAATCCCCGAGAATACACAGGTTGACAGTTCTGGGAATAAAGCAGAACTTATTGAAGTAACAAATTTAAGCCAAATTGATGAAGCTTTAAATAAAGGCCCTGTTGTGTTGAAGCTTGGTTCTAAAGAGTGCATTCCCTGTAAAGAGCAGGAACAGATATTATCAGAACTCTTTCCCTCGTATGGAAATTCAGCTTCAATGATGCTTATTGATGTTAATGAATACCCTGAATTTGCGGAAACATTCAATGTAGTATCCATTCCTGATACCTCAGTTATTGTAGATGCAGAGGATGGAAAATACATTTATATGCGTCCTGATGGTAGCAAAAGCTCCGAGAGAACATCTGCAAGGTTCATTGGTGTTACCGATAAAGATATGCTTTCAGAAACTCTTGATAAAGCTATAGAATCCAGGAAAATGGAGGGTTAAACCCATGTTTTCCGATTTTCTTCCAATCGCAGCTTTCTTTGCAGGAATGGTTAGTGTATTGTCTCCATGTATCTTGCCCGTAATTCCAGCGGTTTTTGCCTATTCAACTGAAAAAGGAAAGTTTAGACCTCTTGCAATTATATTAGGCTTGTCCATTTCCTTTACTTGTATGGGAATTGTTACTTCCATTTTCGGGGCAAAACTCACACCTTATCTTGGATATCTTAATATCCTCGCCGAGGTTCTTCTAATTACTATGGGCATTGCACTTCTTTTTGATCTAAATATTTTCAATATTTTTGGAAACTTTTCATTCCTTGCAAACTCCAAGCGAGAGGGACTTTTCGGGGGGTTATTGCTTGGCCTTTCTCTTGGAATTGTGTGGCTTCCGTGTGTTGGGAAGGTGCTCGGTGCAATTCTCACAATGGTTGCTATTTCAGGCAAAGTTGCCTATGGAGCACTAATGCTTTTCATCTACTCTGTAGGGTTTTCTATTCCGATGCTTTTTGTCGCCTATTCTGCAAACTTTTCCTCTTCAAAAATAAGAAATGTTTCAAAATACGGGTCTCAGCTAAAAACAGTCGCAGGCTTAATAATACTCGGAGTTGGTTTTTATATGGTTTATAAGAATCACTTCAGCGGTTTCTGATATCATTTTAGTTTCCCCTGCAAACCTGGGAGTTTCAATGAACTAAAGATTATAGATAATTATTCCCATGTTACTTCCATATATTGTCTGGAAAGGATTTTTCATATTTTGTTCTGAGAGCAACGAACAATTGACTATTTGATTTTTAAGATGCTATGTTAAAGGCGAAATATCAGTTAGGTAAAAGCACAATAACAATTCAGGTAAAAAAAATTGATATCAGAAAATAATAGGAAGTTTACTTGTTGCTGATATCAGACGCTTTTTACAATCATACAAATATATGAAATTCTTTTAACGGATATGGGACATTCCCTTTTATTTTTTGACAGCATAATTCAGGATTTTTTCGTACACACTTATTTTCTGGTCATCAAAAATTTTAGCCTTAGATCTGGTTGTAGTAGTTTTCCCATTCTTCTGCATATAAACATATTTTCCTTTATCAGTACCGACAATTACACAGCAGTCAGGAACGCCCCCTGCCCCAAAATATTTTGCTAGTTTAGGACTCTTTTTTTTATCTACTGTCATAATCGTTGCTTTTCCTTTGTATTCAGTTGCCAGTTTCTTAAGAGTTGGCTGCAAAGCTTTACAATGAGGACAAGTTTTTGTTACAATGCTCAAAAAAATGGGTCCTTTTTTAAGGGCTTTGTTAATCTGATCAAGTTTAGTTATTTCTACTACTTTGCCTCCAGTAGTTGCCGCTGCTCCTGTTGTTGACATGACAAAGAGGATTAATGTGAAAATACTAAATGTCTTGAACATAGTCCTTTTTTGCATTATATTACCCCCATAGTATCAACTCAACCATAGAATTTCCAGAGAAATAGGGATATACGAAGCTTGTGATCTCACGCTGCTATCTATAGAGCTACAGCTTCCCTACAAGACTATACTTCTCTCAAATCCAATTATCATTGGCAATGAAAACATATACTTCCGCTTAAACCCCCCGATTTAAAAGGGAGATATATTTTCACACCATTGGCTGAGTCTTATTTCTTGTTAACAGACGGTCTGAACTTAAAAAGTTCGTTCCGTTGTTTTGTACCTTTATTTTCTCAATAAATTGGCAGTAATTAATGCATTGACATCGGATAACCTTTGCAGCAATTGACCTGAAATATTAAATGAGGTTAAAAGTGGAAAGTATCATCAGAAAACGCAGAAAAATCACCCCATATTATACTGAAAAACTTTTGTAAGTACATAAGTTGAAATACAACTTTCCTATATAAACAACTTCCTCTTTATTTACACAATTATTATGATTAATGATCACTTCTTACTAAATATATGGAAGATAATTAAAAAATGTTATAAGATAACTAATAATCTAAAATTATAAATGGAAAATTATAAATGAAAAGTAGCTCTTAATTTTAAGTCTCTTTGAACTTAATAAAAAAACGGGTACAAACATCTCTTTTCGAAAATTATTTTAAATGTTTAAATTTTATTTTAATTAGCTCATATATCCATATTTTCTTTCTCAAAATATTTTAAGCTGTTTTTTATTTATTTAATACATTTAAGAACTTTACAGTTAAATTTCTTCAATATAACCTTACTCTATATGATGTTCCCAGGTTATTTCAATTCCATTTCTAAATACAGTTGCAATAGGGCAAGTATGCATCATCGCATCCTCAATCACCTCAATAACTGTTTGATCATCTAAGTCACCGGAAAGAGAGATAACAAGATGCAATTTATCATAAAAACATGAGCATGAATTATTCCTGGTGCCATACATTTTCATTCCAAAAGAGTCTAGATTAAAACCCTTCTTTGAAATATCCATAATCATAATAATACCTATACAGCTACCAAGAGACATGATCATATAATCCACAGGATTAGGGTTTTTACCGCTTCCACCCATGGAAACAGCTGGCTCTATGAGAGTTTTGCAGCCAGTGCTGTTTTCTGCAAGAAATTGCATTTCACCTTCATATGATAGAGTTATAAGAGGATTATTTTCGGACATAGAACACCTAACTCCATTCCTAAGATCTAATACTTGCTAAGATTACTTTTGCTTTATCGTTTCAAAAGCGGTGCTTCGCTAAGTAAGTGAAGCATTTAAATACGTTTTGTAATTTTTGTGCTGCTCACACTTTATTCTTTTATAACATCATAGAATATAGTTTTTCTACTTTTCCAATTTGCTTATAATCTAAAATTGAATAAGATTTCATTGTAATTTTGTCCAGTTACAATGCTTGCAAAATGCCTCTTCCCGTCATGCAAAAATATAGGAAAAGATTACGTTTCGAAACATGTATCATTTACTTAATGCTACTGATTTACAAAATATTGTATAATTTTAAGTACTTATTTAAAATATTATTTCAAATATTATTGATCTCCTACAAAAATTCCTTCTAGCGGTAATGCGATTTTTTTCATGAAAGTGATCTGAATATCTAAAAGAGGCTTTAATTTGAGAGTATATTAACCGCTTTATTTGTATCAGTTTTTGTTGATATTTGGCATTATGTATTTTATAATCTAAAATCATTGAATAAACTGGAGGAATACAATGTCATTCTTGGATGAAATGTTACCTGATACTGCTGAAGCCTTTGGCAAATTGAGAGAATCAATTTTTGAAGGTGGAGAACTCGACAGAAAGACCAAAGAGCTTATTGCTATTGCCTCTTCAGTACTTATGCGCTGCCAGTTTTGTGTTGACGTACACTCTCAAAGAGCTCTTGCACAGGGAGCAAGCAAAAAGGAAATTGCCGAAGCTATTGCTGTTGCCATGTTCATAGCTGGAGGATCCCAGTTAGGCTGGACAAATGTTTACAGTGAAAACGTCTATGGGATTATATTTGAAGATAAAAACTCTGAAGGATCGGAAATAGATAAAGGGTGTTGCTGCGGAAAGTAAAATGACTGAAATGTTTGTTCGGAATTGATAAGTTAACCATTATTAATTCCCTTTATGGCGTAACTCTTGAAAGTAAAAAATTTAACCTTGAAAGCCTTGCATTAAATAGCAGCTGAGATATATACTTATAGTTCTTTGTTTTTCAGCTGCTTCCTGAATTTTTTTAACTTTTATTAGAAAATTCTTTACTGAATATCAAAAGGAGATATCTCCTAAGTACACAACTATCTTTGCTATCACACTCTTTCACTAACGGGTTTCTTAATCACAAAAAGAGTGTATTTTTACCCTTTTATTTTACACCTAGGGTCCTCTTAGCTTCACTATTAGAAAAAGGATTCTTTCTCTTTTTTTCCCTTAATTAAGGTAATTAATGATTTCCCCAAAAAAAGTACATTCCATTTTTCGCTTAAATGTAAATAAAAGCTTTAATAAACCTTAAATTTTATTGAGGAGGGCGTATAATCCTCCTCTGGCGATATATTATGAAAGCTCCACTTGTTCCACTAAGCGAAGATTTCAAATGAAAATTGTTATCCGAAATATTAAACGTTTTTGATTTGAGGTTTTGTAGGCAAATTCTTACAAAGAGGGGCATATTGCCCCTCCAAAGATCAGTGCCTGCAATTAAAATTGTCCTTACAAGCATGTTTTTTTGCGAAATTTCCTATGTTATAAGGGAATTGGAAGAAAGAGAAAGCTTTAGAACCTTTTTAAAATTAGTTCAATACCTTCCGAAAAAGAGGTTTATGGAATTCTTAGTAAGTACGACCCTAAGCAGTTTACTGATTTTGTTTTTGAACTATTGAATAATTTATGCCCTAAAAGAAAAAGTGAGACAAAGGGAATTATTATTGATAGCACTGACATAAACCTCAACTTGAATTGGCATGCAAAAAAGATTACCAGAGAAAGTCTGAAAATCAAATTGCGTGCGGCCACCCCATTCTTTAGAGGCTGTCCGACAATTACCGCAGATAATTAGAGTTTCCAATTTAGTTAT
>CAZFNE010000141.1:0-7681 GCA_964520335.1 uncultured Methanosarcinales archaeon
CTGAGACCGGGGAACGTAAGATGTATCTTTGCAACATTACTGCTCCGACCTGTAAGGAAATGATTCGCCGCATGAATGTTCTTAAAGATCTGGGAGCCAGCTATGCGATGATTGATGTTGTGCCTACAGGCTGGACTGCCCTTCAGACTTTAAGGGAAGAAGCTGAAGACGCAAACCTTGTCCTGCATGCCCACCGCTGTATGCATTCGGCTTATACCCGCAATCCCCGTCATGGAATAAGCATGGTTGTTGTTGCCAAACTCTGCAGGCTAATTGGGCTTGACCAGCTTCATATAGGAACAGTTGTCGGGAAGATGCATGGAGAAAAGCATGAAGTTCTGACTCTCAGGGACCAGTGTGTACTCGATAAAGTGGCCGCTGATGAAAGCCAGCATATTCTTGACCAGGACTGGGGAAGGTTAAAACCCATGTTCCCTGTCGCATCCGGTGGACTTGCACCCACAATGATTCCTGATCTCTATACTATCTTTGGAAAAGATGTGATTATGCAGTTCGGAGGGGGAATCCACGCACATCCGATGGGTACGGCTGCTGGTGCCACTGCTTGCAGGCAAGCTCTTGAAGCAACTCTCCAGAGAGTAAGTTTACAGGATTTTGCAAAAACGCATAAAGAACTTGAGGTTGCCCTTGGGAAATGGTTGAAAAAATAAGCCAGACAAACCCGAAAAATAAGTTAGAGTAAATAAACTGGAATCCAGAATGGGCAAAAGAAGGAGTTAAAGGGTGTCTTGGAGTAAGAAAAATAAATCAAAAGTTTTTCTTAAAATTAAAAACTTCAAATCTTAAGGAGCTTAGTTTAAGTGCATCCAGAAAACGGAAATGAAAGGAAGACCTTGATTTTCAGGGTTTCGGAAGAAAACTTTGATGCCATACTCGATCAGGCAGCAGGAATTATAAAAAAAGGCGGGACTGTAGCTTTTCCTACTGAAACTGTTTATGGACTTGGAGCAGATGGCTTAAATCCAGAGGCTGTCCGAAAAATTTTCCAGGCAAAGGAACGGCCTCCTGGAAATCCTCTTAGCCTGCTTGTTCATTCCAGGGAAGATGTCCTGAAAGTTGCGCAAAAGATTCCTGATTCCGCATTCCGGCTAATGGATACTTTCTGGCCTGGCCCGCTTACGATTATTCTGGAAAAAAAAGAGATAGTACCTGAGATTACTTCAGGGAATCTCCCCTCCATAGGGGTTCGAATGCCTGATCATAAAATCCCTCTGGAACTTGTAAAAAGGGCAGGAGTCCCTCTAGCTGCTCCAAGTGCGAACCTGTCCGGAAAACCAAGTTCCAGCCTGGCCTCTCATGTCATAGCTGACCTGACTGGCAGGATAGATATAATTATTGATGGGGGAGAAACACCCATAGGCCTCGAATCAACTGTAATTGACATGACAGTTGAGCCTCCAGTTGTGCTCAGGCCTGGGGCAATTGGAACAGAAGAACTCGAGAAAACCCTGGGAAAAATCAGGCTCGGATACAAAGATATCATTTCCGGGGATAATACTGCCGAAACTGAAGAATCAAAATCAGAGTTGTTGGCACAGGCAGGCCAGAAATACAGGCATTATGTTCCTGACACTAAAGTAGTCCTTGTTGAAGGAAACGGGGAATCTGTTCCTTTAAAAATCCTTGAGTTAATTGAAAACTATAGAAGTAAAAAGCAAAAAGTAGGGCTTCTCCTTAGCTTCGAAACTGCAGAATTCCTTTCTTTAGAAATACCGGGGAATGAAGAAACTTTTCTGCTTGGATCCAGAAAAGAACCGGAAATGGCTGCGAGAAAGTTTTTTGATGGGCTAAGGAATCTTGACAAAAGAAAACTGGACATAATAATAGCTGATGGTTCTTTTAGCCAGTCAGGACTTGGAACTGCGCTTATTAACAGGCTGCGAGAGGCCTCTTCTTTGAAATTTATTATTTAAATTAATCTAAATTAATCTAAGTATGAAACCAGCTACTAGAATCAGCTACTAGAATCAATTAGTATTGAGAGGGATACTTTGAACGCAGAAAAGAAAAAGAATCTGGTAAAAATGCGTGAATACAAAAAAGTTATGGGTCAGAACAAGCGAATAAACAAGATAAATTTTATAGTACTGGCTGCAGGCTTACTTTTGATCCTTGTTGGGCAGGAAGAAATAGGGACTTATGTTCTCTGGGCAGGGTTATTTGTCTTTTTTTCGACTGCAGTTTCAGGGATTTTAGCCTCCAGTCGCAGGCAAAAATAATTTAAATATTATTCTAATTTCACTTAATTGTTATTTGATCTTCAATTAAATCTTTGATTAATCTTCAATTAAATTCTCTCAGGGTTTTGGTAAAGGGAGCTTTAAATGGGCGAAACAATTGCAAGCAAAGAGATGCACGAATATTTTGATGAGCTTGAAACAAGGCTTAAAGAAGCAATTGAAATTGCAAATAAAGCAAAAACCCATGGTGGAGATCCCAGGCCTGTTGTAGAAATTCCTCTTGCAAAGGACCTTGCTGATAGGGTTGAAAACCTCATAGGAGTTCAGGGAGTTGCTGCAAAAATTCGTGAACTTGAGACTAAAATGTCAAGGGAAGAAGCCGCCCTGGAAATTGGAAAGCGGGTGGCTGAAGGAGAGGTTGGGACTTTTGCGACAAAAAAAGATGCTGTCGAGGCAGCAGTCAGAGTTTCAATGGCTATCCTTACCGAAGGAGTAGTTGCAGCCCCTATCGAGGGGATTGATAAAGTCGAACTTGGAAAAAACGACGATGGTTCACAGTATATCCGAATTTTTTACTCCGGGCCTATTCGCAGTGCTGGCGGAACAGCCCAGGCTCTCTCAGTGCTTGTAGGAGATTATGTGAGGCGAGGCATCGGAATTGCCCCATATAAACCACGGGAAGAAGAAGTTGAACGCTACGTAGAAGAAATCCTGCTTTACAAGAAAGTTGCAAGTTTACAGTATACACCTTCTGAAGATGAAATTCGTTTAATAGTACGGAACTGCCCTGTTTGTATAGACGGGGATCCAACTGAGGAAGCTGAAGTAGAAGGACACAGAGACCTTGAAAGAATAGGAACTAACCGCGTTAGAGGAGGTATGTGTCTCGTACTTGCTGAAGGGCTTGCCCTCAAAGCTCCAAAAGTGAAAAAGCACGTTAATAAGCTTAATATGGATGGGTGGGATTGGCTTGAAACCCTTATAGGCGGGGCAAAAAGTGGCGGAGACGAAGAAGACGAGCAAAAGAATAAGATCAAACCCAAAGATAAGTACATAAGAGATTTAATCGCGGGCAGGCCTGTTTTCTCCCATCCTTCGAGGCCAGGAGGTTTCAGGCTCAGATATGGAAGATCCAGAAACACTTCTTTTGCTTCTGCAGGGATTAATCCTGCCAGCATGGTATTACTTGATGATTTCATTACTAACGGAACCCAGCTTAAAGTTGAAAGGCCTGGAAAAGCTGCAGCTATGTCTGCAGTAGATTCTATTGAAGGCCCGACGGTGCGCCTTTTTTCTGGAGACCTTTTGCGTATAGATGACATTAAAGAAGCTTATGAGCTTCGCCCGCAGGTAGAGTTTATAGTAGATATAGGAGAAATCCTGATCAACTACGGGGATTTCCTTGAAAATAATCATCCGCTTATGCCCTCTCCTTACGTTTTTGAGTGGTGGCTTTATGATTATGAAGCGGGCTGTCCTGAAAAAATTCCTGAGAAGGAGTTGGAAAACCCGTCTGTTGCCCTTGCTCTCAGGCTTGCTCAGCAGTATAGTGTGCCTTTGCATCCGAAGTTTACCTATCTCTGGCATGATATTTCCCGAGCAGAGCTTGAAGCATTGAGAAAATTTTTAGTTGAAAAGGGAAAATTTTCTACTGAGGAAGGAATTTTGAGTCTTCCTCTTGATCTTTGTCTCAGCGAGGGTATTAAATACATACTTGAAAAGCTGCTCGTCCTGCATAAGGTAGAAAACAAGAACCTTTTGATAAAAGAAGCCCTCCCTTTCATTTTTTGTCTTGGGCTTGACTCCAATTTAGAAGAAAAAGCGCAAATGCCCGATACTGACAATATGGTGGATGCTGTAAATTTTCTGAGTGGTTTTAAAGTTCTCCCAAGGGCTCCTTCAAGAATAGGGGCAAGAATGGGGAGGCCTGAAAAATCCGACCTGCGAAAAATGTCCCCTGCAGCCCAGGTTCTCTTTCCTATAAGTAATGCTGGGGGAATTACCCGAAACCTTGTTAGCGCTTCAGATTATTCGGCTGGTATGAATGCAAAAATCGGAGAAATTGAAGTTGAGTTAGGAGTCAGGCAGTGTCCTGTATGTGGAAAAGAGGGGTATTTCTGGCGTTGCCAATGTGGGGAGTATACCCATCCTAAATTTTTTTGTTTCCGCTGCAAAATAGGTGTCAAAGGAACTGAAATCTGCCCTAAATGTGGAAAAAAAGCAAGCTCGGTTGCAAATGTTCGACTGGATTTTCGTTCTATTTATAAGCAGGCTTTTGAAAATATTGGAGAACGGGAAAAGCTGGATATGATTAAGGGTGTAAAAAGGCTGATGAACGGGCAAATGACTCCCGAGCCTCTGGAAAAAGGAATCTTACGGGCAAAGCATCAGGTTTTCATTTTTAAGGACGGGACTGTACGTTATGATATGTCTGATATTCCTTTGACTCATATCCGGGCTGATGAATTGGGAATAACAGCAGCAAAACTCTGGGAACTCGGTTATAGAGAAGATATTTACGGGAAAATCCTGGAAAGAGATGAACAGGTAGTTTGTTTAAAAGTCCAGGATCTTGTGATCTCCTATGATGGAGCGGAGTATATGCTTCGTACCGCAAAATACGTGGATGACCTTCTTGTGAAATATTACAAAGTTGAACCCTATTATAATGCAGAAACTATTCAGGATCTTGTAGGAACCTTACTTATTGGGCTTGCTCCGCATACATCCGCAGGTGTTCTCGGAAGGCTTGTAGGATTTACAAAAGCCTCAGTAGGCTACGCTCATCCTTTCTTTCACGCTTCAAAACGCCGGAATTGCGATGGGGACGAGGACTGTATCATGCTCCTTATGGATGGGATTCTTAATTTTTCAAGGGCTTACCTGCCGGATAAAAGGGGAGGGAAAATGGATGCACCTCTTGTGCTTACTACAAGGATAGATCCTAAGGAAGTAGATAAGGAAGCCCATAACATAGATGTCTCTGCACGCTACCCCCTTGCGTTTTATAAAGCTACCCAGGAAATCAAAAATCCCACTGAACTTGAAAGACTTATGGATCTGATCAGTGGAAGGCTTGGAACTCCTGAGCAATATGAACATTTCATGTTTACACACGATACTTCGGATATTGCTGCTGGACCCCTAAATTCTTCATATAAGACTCTTGGGAGTATGATAGAGAAAATGGAGGCCCAACTCTCTCTTGCTAATAAGATTAGAGCAGTTGACGCTCCTGATGTTGCTGAAAGGGTTCTAAAGTCTCATTTCCTGCCTGATCTTCTTGGGAATTTACGCTCATTCTCCAGGCAGCGAATGCGATGCATTAAATGTGGAGAAAAGTTCAGGCGCCCTCCACTGACAGGAGCCTGTCCTAAATGTGGAGGAAATGTTGTGCTGACTGTGCATGAAGGAGCAGTGCGCAAATATCTTGAAGTCTCCAAAGAAATTGGGGAAAGATATGGGGTTTCCAGCTATACAAGGCAAAGAATCGAGCTTCTTGATAATGATATTTGCTCCCTTTTTGAAAATCATAAAGTTAAACAACTTGGGCTTTCGGATTTCATGTCCGGATCGCGCACTGAGTAAACAAGAAAGATTGTACTTACAGCCTAAAAAAAATTATTTTAATGAATAATAATGGCGTAGGGCAATTTTATTATCCTAAAAAAAAAGCATTATACTAATAAATTACTGAGCTTTACTATTTATCTGCTCAATCTATATTTTAAAGAAAAGCTTTCCTTTTTTGAATACCACTCTATAGGGGAAGATTTATCTATCTAATTAAATACATTTCTACCGATTTAATATGTAATTATATATTTATAATGCTATTTATGTAGTATCTGTTTAATTATCTATATTCACTTCTTAATTTATTTTTTTATTATGTGTTTATATCTCAGATTTAAATTAAACTTTTTATTTAAAATTATTTCTGTTTCAAACAGGGAGCCCAAGAGAATTAATCTGATGTATCAGTTCAGTAAAGTTCTCAATTTCTAATTCCAGAACTTCCTCTCTTGTCATACCTATGGACATCTCACCATCGACTGAAAGACGTTCTGGTCCTCTTCGGATAATCCTATCAATCCCGTCACTCCTGAGGATCTCCTTCACTTCCATATCATGTACAAACGCTCGGCCTGGAATGAAAACAGTTTCCCCCACTTTCGATAAGTCCAGAGCTTTAAAATCATCAATTGTAAGGAGGCAGCCAATGTCTTTTTTCAATGAAACAATATTTACAGCGCCCCCTAAAGAGTCAAAAATTTCTCTAAGGCGTGGAGCTGCTACATCTCCTGTTATAATTGTAGCTTTTTTTGTAACCTTCGGGAGTTTCAGAAGGGCTTCAGGAACTTTCCGAATGGCAAAAGGAGAACCTATTAGTGGATCTTCAAGTGGCGTTCCTGTTATTCTTATTGAGGGGTACTTTTCTGCACAGTTGCGAACTAATTCTGTGAATTCCTGCACAGTATGAGGAATTACGCCTGGGATAATAGGAGCATTATTTAGAATAAGCCCGTTTTCTGAAAAGTTTGCAAATCTCATCAGGATAGCTCCTTTAGCTCCCATTGTCTCAAGATCACTCAAGGTTTTATCAAGGACTTTTCCATCATTTATTCCGGGGATTAGAACTATTGCAGCATAGACTTCGCACTGAGCACAGAAGTCTTTGAGAACATGAAGGGATGCATCCGGTTCCGGATCCTTCATATATTCGGCTCTTAATCCAGGATCCGTTGCAAACACAGTAAAGCTTACTTCTGTAACTCCATGATCAATATAAAACTGAGCGTCATCAGGCTTGCTGAATCCTTTTCCACTTGTATATCCGAGATGTATGGGAATATTAAATTGAGAGAGGAAAGCAACAAGATTTTTTAGCTCAGGATAACAGCTTAAATCTCCCCCTCCACTAATCGCGAATTTTTTTACTTCTTCGGTTGTGAAATAAAGTTTTTGTGCAGTTTCTTCAAGAACCATTTGAAGAGATTTAAAGCCCGAATAAGCTTCTTTTACACTCCGTGTGCAGTAATCACATCCTTTTTTGAAAGGAAGACAATACTTACAGCCCAGAGCTGGAGTTTCTTTAACTTTCTTAAAATAGCAATATTTACAGAAGCCTCTACAATCCACTCCGGGGTTTCCACCTACATCGACAACTACTTCCATATTAAACTTTTGTATCATCTGAATATTACTAAATCTTTTTGGTATGATTTTTCAGTATAGAGGGAACACTTAAAGGAAATTGATACTTATTTCCCAATTTCTTATCTCCATTTTTTTTAAAGTAATTCTGTATATTTTTAACTCTTTTAAATGACAGTAAGATTTTATTTCTCTATTGATGCCGTTTTTTTATATAATAATAAAAAAATAGAATTTACTTAAATAAAATTAGTTTAAAAAAATCTATTAATTCATCTAGCGGAGAACACAAAAGATTTAAGTACCTTCTAAACGAATGAGAT
>CAZFNE010000141.1:7788-8363 GCA_964520335.1 uncultured Methanosarcinales archaeon
GAAATTAAAGTGTCTGACACAGTAGACATCTACGACGACAGAGGAAAACTGCTCCAGAGCAATATCGACATAAAGTCCCTTGCTCCAACAAGAAACGCAGCAATTCAAAAGATTATCTCTGACACCAAGAGGTCAGTTGCAGTCTCCCTCGCAGGTATTCAGGGTGCACTCGCCAGTGGCAAGATGGGCGGTAAGGGCCGTCAGATCTTAGGCCGTGGGCTTAACTACGACATCATGGGCAATGCTGATGCACTTACAGAGAGCATTACAGAACTTGTCCAGGTCGATGCAGGCGACGACACCAATATCATTAAAGTAAAGGGTGGAAAGAGCCTTCTTATTCAGGTCTCCGACTCCAGGATGAAAGCAGGCGCTGACTACATGTCTGCAACCACAGTTGGTGCAGCAGCAGTTACCCAGGCTATCATTGACATGTTCGGAACCGACATGTACGACGCTCCTATTGTAAAGGCCGCTGTTTGGGGAAGCTACCCACAGACAATGGATCTAATGGGTGGACAGGTTCAGAGTATTCTGAGCATCCCCCAGAACAACGAAGGTCTTGGCTACTCCCT
>CAZFNE010000142.1:0-8362 GCA_964520335.1 uncultured Methanosarcinales archaeon
GTGTAAATTGCAGCAAGTCCTGTAAAGATTCCTTCATAGCCAGCTATCCGTAGTATTCCGGCTCCTGCACCTTCGGCACCAAGATAGAAAGCGGCTGCAAGAAGGAAGAATAATACCGCAAGAGCAATAAAAACAACTGATAGAGCTTTTGAACCTTTTAGTGTACCTATGAACATGAAAAAGGTAAACAATCCCCACATGAACATATATGCAGCCATTGGGAATGGGGTTGTAGCGAACCCTGCAAAAATCTCAATCTTAGGGAGCATTAGAATTCCAACTAAAGTCAGCCAGAAAAGTCCATAAGATGTAAACGCTGTTGTCCCGAAAGTATTGCCTTTCTTCCATTCCATTATACCAGCAATGACCTGAGCTAGCCCACCGTAGAAGAAGCCCATAGAAAGAATCATTGCATTCATCGGATAGAAACCTGCGTTATGGATGTTTAATAACACGGTTGTCATTCCGAAGCCCATCAAACCCAGTGGAGCAGGGTTTGCAGACAAATCTGTTATTTTTATATCACGAATGTTCATTACGTCTTTAATGTTTTGACTCATGAAATCCAATCCTCCTTCCGTTAAACCAGAATTTTAGCTGAACTTCTATAATAATTACAAAGAGGACTTTTGCGTTTTTGATATCCTTTTTTCTGCCTCCTGGAAAGACATCTTACTGTTAACAGTTATAGAGTTTGCGATATTGACACAAAAAAAAACAAAAAGTGAGCACTATGTTAATTCTTCGAGAAAGGAAAAAATGTAGTTGAAACAAGGACTTTTTCTATGATATTTAAACTGTCAGAAATTAGGGTTTAGAACAATTAGAAAAAGAAGATAATAGGAAGTGATACATAAGAAATAATCAATTAATTATCTGTAAAAGAAACCGAAAACTAGTAATTTGATAACAAAGTAGAAAATATATTACTATATATATTTCCCGTTATTTAGAAAAGACAAATAGCTGTCAATGGTTGACAGCATTTCAGAAAAAAATGTACATGATTGTACAGAACCGAAAAGTCATAAGAATTACCTAAAATATTTCAGGTTACTCTTCTACTTTCACGCGCTTTATTGAGTTCTCCATTTTATCCTGTGTTTCCTTAGGAATCTCAGTCATGCCATGCTCGGTGGCCATATGGGCTTTGGCATGTTCCATAGCTTCTTCCTTTGTCTTAGTCTGAACACTGAACCCACAGGGATGTTCTAGATCTCTGCAGCAGAATAGCATATATTCAACGTCTGGCACAAATATCCCCCAAATTTATGTTCGAATATCCATTTTAAACAAGTAAACGTTTTGGTTAGCCTTAGCTGGTTTTTCCTCGCGGATAAATCTTGATCTCCAGCAATAAAGCAAGTTATTTTATTATATGCTCTTTATATTTTTAAGTCTTTGTAGAAAGTATTCCTCAAAAAAGGAAAAAAATTAAAAAAGAAAGATTAAGTGGAAGATTTTTTTGATTCGCTGGATGAGGCAGCCTTGGAGCTGGCGACTACAGGTGGTTTAAGCAGCAAGAATGCGAGAATAATTCCAAGCACAGAAAGAGCAGCTACATAGGGGAAGACATTGACATATCCACCTAGGATATCTTTTGCAGCACCTGCCATCAGGTTTCCTATGATAGCCCCAACTCCGTAAGCCGTGTATACAAGACCGTAGTTACGTGCATAGTCCTTAGTCCCGAAGTAGCTAGCTGTAGCTGCAGGAGCAATAGCCAGCCAACCACCAAGACAGAGCCAGAGTAACGAGAACGATATCGTATACATATTGACAGATGTCGGATTCAGGTATACCAGCAGGGATGCAGCTATGATTATAATATATGATAGCACAGCTGCTCTTGGCGGAGTTAGCTTATCTGTAAGCGTACCGAAAAGTGGCCTACCTCCGGCATTACAAATTGCAAATGGTAGAATCAGATTGGTCATTAGCACGCCTGCAGCCACTGCATCCATGCCTGCATTACCAGCCACTTCCATACCTGCGGGCTTTGCAACACCTATAGCCATGAGCCCTGCAAGAGCACCTATAGTATAGCAAACCCAGAGACCAATGAAGGTTTTTGTCTTTACCATCTCTTCTCTGGTAAACTCAGACTTGGCGGCACCTGCCACTACTGCGGGAGGTTTCCATCCTCTTGGACACCACCCTGCAGGCGGGAATGCCAGGAACATGGAGAGAGCCACGACTAGTATAAGGAAAACTACGCCCAAAATCTGGAATGTAGTGAATATCCCGAAGCTTGCAGTCAGAGTGTCAGCTATCTTCCCCGTGACAAATGCAGCAAAACCAAATCCGGCAAGAGTAAGTCCCACTGCAAGCCCTCTTTTATCAGGGAACCAGCGTGCAGTAGTTGTTATTGGACAACCGTAAGCTATACCAACGCCTGCACCTGCAACAAAACCATATAAAATTGCAAGATTTATGGGTGAGGTTGCAAAGGATGCAAGTATCCAACCAAGCCCAACAACCACACCGCCAATCATTCCTACTTTTCTAGGTCCCCAAGACTCGATATATTTACCAACAAGCGGCATAGTTAATGCAAACGTGGCCAGGGATACAATGTAAGGCAACTGCATCTCAATTGCGCTGACAGTTAGCCCAAAGCCTCCTGTTGATACAGGGTCTGTGAAAATTTTCTTTAATGGTACACTAAGTATACTGTAAGCATAGACTGAACCCAAACAGAGTTCAATGATGGTGCCTATAAGAACTAATAACCATCGTCCCGACTCGGCGGGCATGCCTAATATCTTGACATCATCTGCCATAAGTCTAACACCTTCTGAAAGAAATTATTTCATTGATTCAATAAGGGCAATAATTATTGTAGGACTTACGCGATTGAACTAAAGAATAAATAACAATAAACTTGAACTGTCCAGAGATTAAATTTGAATAACAACACTTATTACAATTGTTTTGCACCTCAAGTGCGTAAGTTCTAAATTGTTCTATGTTGTAACTATTCGGCCCTTTTGGAATTGGTTTTTATATTGATTTTGATGAATGCATCCCTACTAATACTAATCAATGAAAGAAGAAAAAACACAACCAATAGCCAATAATTAGAAAGCCAGTCATAGATGTCCATTATTAAATTCAGTAGAGATGGCTTTTGAGGTTGTTTTTGTAGGCTAAATAGTTAGTAATATTATCAGGAAATTTATATTAGTTCGACTTTTTGATAATCCCTCCGTTACCGTCTAATGATTATCTAACCGTTTATTTTATTATTTTTCCCTCTATTTAAATTTGATGATAATTATCAGGATTAATTATTATAATTGGTATGTTATTTGATTAATTTTATAGATTTGCATAAAATCAAGACTCAATTAATCAAAAAGGAATAAAATGAGGTTGAAAAATTATATCTAATTTTATAATTAAGGTAAAAATATATAATAACTAACATATTTCTTGATTTTGAAAAAATTCCTATTTACTTTTAAATTATTAAGATACATTATCCAACTGTTGTATAATTGGATACTTTTGAAGTTTTCTGCAAAAAAACTACTATTCTAAAACAAATATATAGAGAAATCATATTTGAAGGGATTATCAGTAAAGGAGCACTTTTTAAGCAAAATCTAACCAGAAAAGATAGTGAGTAAACAAGGATTTTGTGGCAAGCTATGGACTGAAAATTAGAATAAACAGCAGTAACTAATTTAGTTATCTTCTTTTGCTAATAGAAAAATAAGAGAGTTAAGTTGAGCTCTCTTTTACTTCGCTGGACGTTGAGGTCGGCGAAGTAGTTGATGCAGGCGGCTTCAAGAGCAATACGGCTACGATAATTCCAAATACTGATAGTAATATTACGTATGGGAAGACACTGACATATCCGCCCAACATATCCTTTGCAGCGCCTGCCATCAGGTTTCCTATGATGGCACCAACACCGTATGCTGTGAATACCAAACCGTAGTTACGAGCATAGTCCTTAGTCCCGAAGTAACTACCTGTAGCAGCAGGAGCAATAGCCAGCCAACCTCCAAGGCAAAGCCAGAGGAGTGAAAACGATATCGCGTACATGTTAACAGATGTCGGATTCAGGTACACTAGCAGGGATGCAATTATGATTATGATATATGACAGCACTGCAGCTCTTGGAGGAGTTAACTTGTCTGTTAACGTCCCGAAAAGCGGCCTGCCGCCCGCGTTACATATTGCAAATGGAAGAATCAGGTTTGTCATTAGCACGCCTGCAGCCACTGCATCCATTCCTGCATTGCCAGCTACTTCCAGACCTGCGGGTTTTGCAACCCCTATAGCCATGAGCCCGGCAAGAGCACCTATAGTGTAGCAAACCCAGAGCCCAATGAAGGTTTTTGTCTTTACCATTTCTTCTCTTGAAAATTCAGCTTTAACACTGCCAGCCGCAGCTGCAGGCGGTTTCCAGCCTCGTGGACACCACCCTGCAGGCGGGAATACTAGGAACATGGAAAGAGCGACAATTAAGATAAGGAAAATTATACCCAGAACGCGGAATGTATTGAATATCCCCATACTTGCGGTCAGGGTATCTGCTACTTTCCCTGTAACAAATGCAGAGAAGCCGAAGCCGAGTAAGGTAAGTCCTACTGCAAGCCCCCTTTTGTCCGGGAACCATCTAGCTGAAGTCGTTATCGGACAACCGTAAGCTATACCAACGCCCACGCCCGCAACAAACCCATATAAAACTGCAAGAGTTGTTGGTGAGGTCGCAAAGGAGGCGAGAATCCAGCCTAGCCCTACTACAACACCGCCGATCATTCCTACCTTTCGAGGTCCCATCTTTTCTACATACTTACCGACAAGTGGCATAGTTATCGCAAACATAGCCAAAGACACAATATAAGGTAATTGCATCTCAATTGCACTGACAGTAAGTCCGAACCCTCCTGCTGACACAGGATCTGTGAAAATCTTTTTTAGTGGTACACTAAGTATACTGTAAGCATAGACGGCACCAAGACAGAGTTCTATGATAGTGCCTATAATAATTAACACCCATCTCCCCGACTCTGCGGGCATGCCTAATATCTTTACATCATCTGCCATAAGTCTAACACCTTCGGAAAGAAACTTTTCCATTCATATCTATATGGACAAGAAATGTTGCAGGACTTACACAGTTGAATTGAAGAATGAATGCATCAAACCCTTACAGGTCAAAATGGAAATTAAACTATAATGCTTAACGTACTTGTTTTTAGTTCAAGTGCGTAAGTTCTATGTATTGCCATTCAACCTACCAGAAATCATTTAACAGATACCGATTTTGGCAGAATTTATTAGTTTTAACACTAATCAATGAAAAAGAAAAACGAACCAATAAACAACAACAAAGCCGTTTACATAGATTTGTTAATAATCAAGTAAGACGGCTCCTAGCGTTTTTTGCCTAAATTGAATAGTTCTTATATTCACTGAAGACCCGTGAAAACTTCGTTTATTAACTCTTCATTAATCCCCCCACTTGCTCCGCAGTAATTATATTACCGATTTATTTCGGTTTTATTCTTCAGTATTTAAATTTGGCGATATTTATCAGTATTATACATTATAATTCAGAACATATTTATGTTAATTGGTTATAAACGGTCGTAATAAATAGAAATTTAAAAATTAGCGATATTTTGTAACAAAAAACATATTACTATCCTGGAATATCGCTAATAAAGAAGCATCTCAATTAGGATTTTTATTGTTGGAAAAAGTTGACAAACATTAAAAAGAGGTAGTGCTAACATGCTAAAAAGTAACCCCAAAACTTCTTGGAACAGCACAGAGCGCATGCCAACTGTATCAGAAACTGCTTACGTGGACGACTCAGCTACACTTATAGGGGATGTAAGAATTGGTGAAAGGGTATATGTTGCGCCTTCGGTCTCCCTGAGGGCAGATGAGGCCAATCCTATCATCATAGGTAATGATTGTAATATCCAGGACGGTGTAATTTTCCATGGTCTTGAAGGCAGCTCAGTAGAGCTAGGAGAACGAGTTTCAATAGCTCACGGTGCCGTAATTCATGGGCCTATGAAAATAGGAAATGACAGCTTTGTGGGTTTCAATGCAGTAGTGCATGCCTGTACCCTTGGAGAAAAATGTTTTATTGCTCATGGCGCAGTAGTAATTGGAGTACAGCTTGCAAGTGGCAAATTTGTGCCTCCTGCTACTCTTGTGGATGCCCAGGATAAAGCCGATTCTCTTGGAGAAATTCCAGATTCCCTGAAACACTTTAATGAAGAAGTAGTCAAAGTAAACAAAGAGTTTGCTGCAAGCTATAGATTAAAATCAAACACCAAGTAACCATTAATTATTCTTCATTTAGCGCCAAGGGAAGAAACAATAAATAAGCAATATATTGTATATTTGAAAGAAAAAGTTACAGATAGCCGTTATAAATAGTCTCAAAAAATAATAACATGATATACAGACTTGGCACGGCTATTAATTCTATTTTATAACTGGAATTACTCTATAAAACAGGCCTTAAAATATTATAAAAATCATTCTCCTGGATGAAGAAGTAAATAAAAATAAAAAGATAATACTGAAAAAAAGGATAATAGGCCTTATTAGAGCAAATAACTAAGTTTATTTTTTAAAAACATCATAAATATAAAAGATATTATATTAGAATTTTCAGGAGCTTTACGATAAGCTTTTTATGAATAGGTGAGGAATTTCCTTGATATGATTAACGCAAGAAGACCTCTTATGCTCATTATCCTTGACGGCTGGGGATATCGAGAAGACACAGAAGGAAATTCTATTAAGGCAGCCAGAACCCCTAATCTGGATTTCCTGACTAGAGATTATCCTGCATGTTTTTTAGAATGCTCAGGGGAAGCTGTAGGCCTTCCGGAAGGACAAATGGGAAATTCTGAGGTTGGGCACCTGAATATAGGGGCGGGCAGGATTGTGTACCAGGACCTCACCCGCATAAATATCTCAGTCCGGGATGGGAGTTTTTTCAAAAATCCAGCCTTTCTGGGTGCAATAGAGAATGCCAGGGATAATAACTCAAGCCTGCATTTAATGGGTCTCGTTTCTTATGGGGGAGTGCATAGTTATATGACTCATCTTTTTGCGTTAATTAAACTTGCACATGAGAAAAACGTAGAAAAAGTATATATACACGCTTTTCTTGACGGAAGAGATGTCCCTCCCAAGGCTGCCCTTAAAGATATAAAGGCTCTAAGTACTTTTTGTAAGGACATAGGAACTGGAAAAATTGCGACTGTATCAGGGCGCTACTACGCAATGGATCGTGATAAACGATGGGACAGAACTAAACTTGCTTATGACGCTCTTACGTTAGGAGTTGCGCCCTATACCGCGCCAGATGCAGAGACTGCAGTTTCTGAAGCGTATAAAAGAGGGGAAACCGACGAATTTGTAAAACCAACTGTAATTCTTAACCCTCAGGGAAAACCTGAAACAATTATACAGGATTCCGATTCCATAATTTTCTTTAATTTTAGGCCTGATAGAGCGAGACAGCTTACCTGGGCTTTTGTAAAAGATGATTTTGAAGGGTTTGTAAGAGAAAAGCATCCAGAGGTCCATTATGTATGTATGGCCCAGTATGATGAAACCCTGGATTTGCCAATTGCTTTTCCCACAGAAAAGTTTGATAACGTGCTTGGAGAAGTTCTGAGTGAACATGGACTTACACAATTGAGAATTGCCGAAACCGAAAAATATGCCCATGTTACTTTTTTCCTGAATGGAGGGCAGGAAAAATGTTATGAGGGCGAAGATCGTTGCCTCATCCCCTCTCCTAAAATTTCTACGTACGACCTTAAACCCGAGATGAGTGCGTATGAAGTTACAGACGAGGTAATCAAGAGAATTCAATCAGGCAAATATGATGTAATTATCCTGAACTTTGCAAATATGGATATGGTTGGACATACCGGCTTTTTTGAAGCAGCAGTAAAAGCGGTAGAAACTGTAGATGACTGCGTAGGCAAAATAATTGAAGTTTTAAAAACTGAAGGTGGAGCTGCACTTATAACTGCAGACCACGGCAATGCAGAGCAAATGGAAAATCCTGAAACTGGAGAGGCACATACTGCCCACACCTCAAATCTAGTAAAATGTGTTTATGTAGGCAATAGCGAAGTAAAGGGGCTTAAAAATGGAAAATTATGCGACATTGCTCCAACGTTCCTTGAACTTTTAAATATTAAAAAACCAGAAGAGATGACAGGACATTCCCTTATTGAAAAATCAAGCTAAATAAAGATTTAAAAATAATAAATATTTAAAAATCAAATTGCGTGCGGCCACCCCACACTAAAGAGGCTGTCCGACAATTACCGCAGATAATTAGAGTTTCCAATTTAGTTAT
>CAZFNE010000143.1:0-8160 GCA_964520335.1 uncultured Methanosarcinales archaeon
TGATACGATGGAAACAGAACTTATGAGGATAGGGGTTTCCCTTCCCGATACCCTCCTGGGTAAATTTGATGAGATTATCGAAAAAAGAGGCTATTCTTCCCGTTCTGAAGGCATAAGGGATGCAATCAGGAGTTATATCTCCTATTACGAATGGATGGGAGACATTAAAGGCCATCGTGTCGGGACAGTTGCAGTTATTTACGACCATACAAAACGAGGGCTTTCAAATGCTCTTGCAGACATCCAGCACAATTACTCCCACCTTATAAAGTCTTCAGTGCATATCCATCTCGATCATGACAATTGTTTTGAAGTGATTGTCCTGGATGGGGACGGGGAAGAAATTAAGGAACTTGCAGAGGGTATAATGGCTCTGAAAGGCGTAAAGTTCTCGAAACTTACAACTGTAGCCTCAAACGAAAAAATCTAAGAAAATAAGAGGTAAAAATAAGCAAATCAATTTCTGGCATGTGGTAATAAACTATCAAACAATAAATCAGATTAATTTTAATTAAGTTCTTCAGGTATATCCCAGTTACCTGAATAATTTTATCTTTTAAAATAAACTTTCGAACCCATATAGCAATAACCAGAAACCAGGCTCTTTATGAGCTTCACTCAATTCTCCTTTATTTTAAGAGATCAAGTGATCTGAAAGAATCTGCTTTTTTAGTTATAATTCTGCAATGGGGGACAGACTATTTTGATTGCAAAATTGAATAAGTAAGTATAGAAACTTACTTTTTTACTTAGAAAACGTAGAGGGGCTAAATACCCCACATTAAAGGTGGGGTATCAGGCATAATTTTATTTTTTAATCGGTTTATTTAGCCTTTTAAAGAATCCTTACTTGTACACAGTACTTCATTCCACTGCAGTCCAAGCCCGGAAAGAGCAAGTCCTCCTCCGATAAGGGTAATTGTATTTTTTATAATATGGTCAACTACTGCAACCGTAAATCCTATTTCGGGTTTAATTCCTCCAAGCGCAAAAACAGCAGTAAGTGCAACCTCATATGTACCAATAGCTCCTGGAGTTATAGGAAAAGTTTTTGCAATATTCCCTATGGCCACAGCTAGAAAAATTAGCGAGATCATATAGGTAGAAGATAGATTGACTCCTTCTATTGTAAAAGCTTTCAAAACGAGGAAACAGGTAAGGATATCCATTCCCCATATAAGAAGGGAAGATGCGGTGACCGTCAGAAAAGCCCCTGGCCTTACAGCAACTATGCTCATCTGGTGAAGGAAAGTAGATCCAAAGGCCTTCAACTTTTCAAGTTTTCCTTCAGGTGGATTCCTCTGGCTTGAAGTTCTTTCGGAGCTCCCCTCTTTTAGGGAAACAGTAAAAAGGGCTACAAAAAAGAGAATCACTAAGATTCCGGATAACTTTATTGAGGATTCCATCCAGGAAGCAAGCTCAAAGTGTGAGGCTGCGCCTGAAGAAGCTAGAATTGCAATAGAGGTGATTGCAACTATATCAAAAACCCTTTCCACAGTTAAAGAGGAAAGACTTGTAGTAAGGGCAAGGTTCTTGCGTTTTTTCAGAATATACATCCTGCTCAAATCTCCTATCCGCGCCGGAAGAATAACATTTGCAGATTGGCTGATGAAAATACTCCCTGTAAGAAACCCAAGCCCAAACTGGTTTCCGAGCCTTTTAAGGATCTGCTGGAAACGTATGCCTCTAAGCGGCCAGGATATACAGTATACAAGGGCAGCTAAGACCAGAGTTTTAAAAGATGCATGTTTTACATTCTCTATGATGTCGGACGCTCCGAGAAAAGTTGCAACAAAGGCAAGGATAAGAAGGGCAAGAATACCTGTCAGAAAAATTTTTCCTCTACCTGCGACAAGCCCGGGAAAAAATAATTCCCGCCACAGCCGGAAAATTTCTGAACCCATCCCCCCTACATCCTTTACCAGATTGACTTTGCTTGACCCTCCATGCCTCCAGTAAACCGGGAACTCCAGTATTTTATACCCTTTATTTTCCGCTCTTACAAGCACTTCAGTATCCCAGAACCAGTGCTGGTTTTCCACATCATCGAGAATTTCGAAAAGAGCTTTTCTCCTGAAGGCTTTAAAACCGCACTGATGGTCGTAGAGCTTTGAATGCAGGAAAAGCCTTACAAGGAAATTGTATCCCCTGCTTGCAAACTCCCGCTTATAAGGCCTTTTTGCATCACTCTCGGGCATCATCCTTGAACCTGTGGCAAAGTCATAACCTTCTACACTGACGGCCCTTACGAGTTTTTCTAGATATCCCATATCTGTTGCCAGATCCACATCAATATAACAGAGCACTTCCCCTGATGCAACTTTAAAAGCTCTATTCAGGGCTCTTCCTCTTCCCTGTCTTTCATCGGAATGCAGGTGAATAACATAGTTGTATTTTCTGGCAAGTTCCGATGCTATTTTATCTGTCCCGTCTGTACTTCCATCTTCTGCAATAATAATCTCAAAAGAGTCAGTTATTTTTGAAAGAGTTTCTGCTGTTATTTCCAAAGTCTTTTCTATTCGCGCTGCCTCATTATAGGCTGGTAAAACTACCGACACACTAGTGATGATAAAACCCCTCTATTTTAATTCCAGTAATGAGCAGAATGTCAGGTTTGCAGGATAAATTTCAAATCCATGAGTTAAAGTTCCCCCGATACAAAAACTCTTGGTTCTTTCCTGATATTTTTATTTATACTTTTTTATTTTATATATTTCAACTGAGCCCTGATAAACGGGCTCAAAATAGCTTTCATTTCTGAACTTATCTGCCCTTATATAGTACATCTGTCTTTCCAGTTGACCAATATATACATAGCTCACATTATATTTGTCCATAAGCTCAAGCGATTTTTTTATACTGCCTGTGGTATAAATAGTGTGTACGTCTTCCAACCTTGTTTTTATGATTTTGGGGTCTCTTCCCCAAAACCTTTCATGTCTTGACCAGCCAATAACTGTAGGAAGCCCTGTATTTGCAGAAACCCTGGATGCATAAGTATAACTGCCGCTGTCATTTGAAGCTTCCAGGATTACAGGAGATCCCGAAATATTTTCCTGCATCCATTTAATAGCGTTATAATCTCCTCTGTCAAACTTTTTTATATAATCCATCCCATCAAGAGAAGGATCTGCTTTCATATCGTCTATTCTGGTATAGGTTGCAACTACAGGAAAAACTGCGCAGGAAATAACGAGCACTATAAGTGCAAGGGCCCAGAGCTTATTTGTAGCCCCATCAAAGGAAAAACCAGTCCATGCCCAGATCTTATAGCGTTTATTAAGTTCATAATAAGAGTAACAGGCTGCAACCGCCAGGAAAAGCCATACATGCATATAGAATTTAAAAACCGTATTCATGCGGGCAAAGTCTCCTGAAATCGGGTCATCAAGGTAAATAACTTCACAGAAAAGGGCAAGAAACGCCGCTGCAGCCGTAAGAAGGGATACGAATCCCACAGAAGTCCTGTAAGGAAGGTCTTTAAAAAAGGAAAATGCTGCAAGCACGAGTAAGGGAAAAAGAACTAATATCAGAGGAATTGCTAAGATCTTCGAAAGCAGGGCTGAAATCCCTATCCACAGAATCAGGCCTGCCATTTTTTCGATTGAGTCCAGGCGTGTGACAAGAAATGAATATATCAGGAACAGGAATAGGCCAAATAGTATTAAAAAGTGCTCCACTATCGTCCTGAGTCCTGGCTCAAGTAAAGCAAATCCACCCGCAGCCTGGGGTTTAAAATGCAGGTAAAAGGGGAGGTAAAAAAGCAGGCTGAATAAGATAATCAGGGCTATAGTCCCGAAAAATCGAGCAGCATTACCTAATAGATTTTTATTACGAAGATAAATTCCATAATAAAAAATAAGGATGATCGCACAGGCCAGGCCAAAGTATACAGGGAAATCCCAGGAATTCGAAGGAAATAAAAAACCCAGTGCCACTGAAAAGATAATAAAGGCAATTCCATTTTCAAAGGCTTTGGCTTCATTTTTTCTGAAATATATGTTTAAAAGGAAAGTAAGTATGAGTAACTGGAAAGGAATTGCAAGCATATGGGAATGCAAATCTCCATGTATAAAACTGAAGTAAGGGAATTCATTTATTGTGTACGGGATTACTCTAGAACTGCTCCAGTAATACCCCATAAAAAAAGCATCATTGTCAAAATATGTTGTTTTAAGCTCTATAAGGCCCTGGATATTTCCAAGTACTGCCCCCGCTATTGCAGTTATAATCCCGTATTTTCTATTTCCTGAGGTCAGGTTGTACCCGAGCCCGAATAAAAGGTTAAGAGTAAGCGCAAAAGTAAGCGCAACAGCAAGGTTAAAAAGCATTGAAGGCTCGACAGAAAAAAGCTTTCCAAGAGCCCCTACGGAAACATACCCCAGATAATAATAAAAATCCAGAGACCCTCCAGAAAACCAGGGATCTGCGGGTGGAAAAGATGCAGTCCTCATAACTGCGTTCAGAAAGGCAAAATCCATAAATTTCTCATGCCTGTATATCTGCGGCAAGTATATGCGAATCAGGAGGAAAAGAAAGAACCCTGCGCTAAAAACCAGCTCATTTGAAAGAATAACCTTCTTGCCTGGAAAATTTCCCTGTTTTCTGTAAAGGATTATTGAAATTAGGCAGAGCACAAGTACTGCTGTCAGGATAGTTTTCCAATTAAAGCCCCACAGATAAGAAAAAACCCAGGACATGTATGTTATGAGTACTATTCCCAGAGTCCTGGCTCCAGAATACCCTTTGTCAGCCAGCCTGTTTCCCAATACTCCTGCAAGGGGCATGGAGATAAAGCCCAGGAGTTCTATAAAAATAACCCAGAAAGCTACGTAAAAATATTCCAACACTCTTCTCTTCCCTGCAAAACGGATTGTTCAAAGTGCGTTCTTTAAAGACATTACCCCTGATATAATACGTTTTTATGGATTAACCTGTATATGAAATCTTATTTTTTCACTCCCCAAAAATAAAATTAGGTCTAAAATCCAATATTTATCACAATAATTTATAATCATAACTTTTTTAACTGGATTATAATCTTTGTTCATAGGTACATAAGATACGTCTATTCTCTGTATCTTTGTTCTTTTCCCCTATTCTCCGACATCTCTATTCTTGTAAAAATTGGAACGAAGTACCGCTAATATGTATTCTGCAAAGGACTTATATTTCTATCGCATAAAGAAACTATTTCTCACATCTACAGGCGAATTTTTTGAAAGTTATGAAAATTTTCTCTCTAAATCTCTTCTTTATAATTTTTATTCTTGGAATCTTAAAATAGATCCTGTAAAATAGTGGCAGATATGAAAATGCAAATTAGTGGAAAGGAGACTGAAGCCTCTAACGGAGAGATTTTTAATGTCATAAATCCTGCAACAAAGGAACTTATAGATAGGGTTCCGAAAGGAACAGATGAGGATGTAAAACTTGCAGTTGAGGCAGCAGCTTCAGCCTTTAACTCCTGGGCTTCTTTTTCTCCCCAGCAAAGGGCTCGAGTCTTTTATAAAGCTTCGGAAATAGTAAGGCAAAGGAAAAACCATCTTGCTAGCCTTCTTACTCAAGAACAGGGAAAACCTCTCGGAGAATCAACGAATGAAATAGAAGGGTTTGCACACGTACTTGAATACTATTGTGGGCTTTCAAGCGGATTTTCGGGGGGAGTTGTTCCTATTCCGCAGAATGGATATGCTTTTACACTTAGAAAGCCGCTTGGGGTTTGTGCAGCTATAATTCCCTGGAATATGCCAGCCCTTATTATGGCCTGGAAAATAGGGCCGGCTTTAATTTCCGGTAATACGCTCATTTTGAAGCCTGCAAGCAATACTCCACTTACGAATCTTGCACTTGCCTCTATCCTGGGGGAAGCGGGCTTGCCTGGGGGCGTGCTTAATGTTATTACAGGCCCGGGAGAAGTTATAGGAGAAACCCTGGTAAAAAACGAAAACGTCAGGAAAATCTCTTTTACAGGAGAAGCTAAGACAGGAAGGCGCGTAGCAGAATTGGCGGCTAAAGGGATGAAAAAAGTTACTCTGGAGCTTGGGGGAAGTGACCCTATGCTTGTCTGTGACGATGCCGACCTTGATAGTGCGGTTGCAGGAGCTCTCAGGGGAAGATTTTACAATTGCGGCCAGACGTGCACTGCTGTCAAAAGGCTGTATGTTTTTGAGTCTGTAGCTGAAAAATTCATAAAAAAGCTTGAAGCAGGGGTAAGGAATTTAAGATTCGGAAATGGGCTTAAGGAAAATATTGACATGGGCCCACTTAATAATCTCAAACAGTGGGAATATGTAAGAGAACTGGTAAAAGAAGTCGAAGAAAAAGAAGAAGGAAAAATAATCACTGGAGGTAATGTTCCGGAAAAAAGTGAACTCAGGAAAGGATACTTTTTTGAGCCGACCCTTGTTATCGATGTTGCGAAAGAGTCCAGGCTTTTAAAAGAGGAAGTCTTTGGCCCTATCTTGCCTTTAGTAGTGGTAAAAGATCTTGATGAGGCAATTGAAGAAGCAAATAGTTCAATTTACGGGCTTGGGGCGTCTATCTGGACGAAAGATCTGAATAAGTCAAGACATGCATGCGAAAAGTTAAATTCGGGAATCATATGGGTAAATCAGCACCTTAAAGTAGCTCCTGAGGTACCTTTTGGAGGAGTTAAGGAAAGTGGAGTTGGAAGGGAAAATGGGCCTGATGCTCTTTCCGAATATACCAAGCTCAAAACAATAATGTTAAAGATCTAAAACCCGAAACTATTTGAAAGTCTGAAAACAAAAGTCTGAAAAATTTGATAAAACCATAAAAACTGCAAAAAAAGATTAAATAAGTTTTTCGATGAGCAAGTTAAGGCAGCTCATCTAGATGTTTTGCCGGAAAAAAATTCTTCAACTATGCTGTAAATTACTTATTATATTTAGGCATAAGTTGCATGAATTCGGAGGCTTCCATTACTGGCGCACTGTCAATTATGCAGACATCGGACCAGGGCAGATTGAAAGCTCCATAAGCCTCGGCGCTTTCAGCTTCGTAAAGGATATAATAGCGGTTTCCTGAAAGGTCAACCCACTGGTTAATTATATCGATACCCTCTGGAACCTCCAGTCTCTTAAAGTGTTCGAGCACTCTGTCACGATTTGAAGGGTCCCAGGTACTAACATCCATGAATAACATCTTTTACCACTCCTTTTCTTTTGTCGCTGCTTATTACCCCTTCCCGGAAGCCTGGCAGCAATCCTCTTACAGCGCCCGGGATTTTTGAGAGCTAAGCCGAAGGAAATTGTTTATTTTTTCCCTGTATTACCTGTACATGTACAGGTATGATTTTGTAAGCCCCCAAAAGGCCGATTAACGGCAGAAGTCCAGATTTTAAATTTTCAATGTTTTTTCCTTACCTAGCATTGTCTAAATCCCCACAAATGTTAGATATGGAAAGACAGATAGCCACGCAGAAATAAATTCTGCAGCTAGACAGTATATTATCATCCCTTAGACTATATAATAGTTCTTTCTATAACAGTTCTTTCCAAGAGAGTATATCAGGTCAGATAACTTTATTTCAGTCCTTTATTTTAGTCCTGATTTTAAATCTATTCTGGCTTAAATTAGTTTTTTATGAGTTCTTTATGAGTTCTTTATGAGTTCTTTGAGCTTATTTAAGACGGCTCAATCAAGCCAGCAAACTTCGCATTCTTCATCTTTTTTTATAAAAAAGTCTGCAGCTTCAAAGCCCGCAACAACAGAGCCATTCATGCTTCTTTCCGGATAGTTGCTCGAAGAAAACATCCCTGCCAGATAAAGCCCCTCCGGCCCTGCTGCAAACGGCAAAATCTTTTGCAGATATCCCTGCTCATATACCGGAGCTGTATCTATCCTTCGGAAAAGCTTTGCCCACCTGACATTTTTTTCTGAAAAATCCGGAAACATCTTTTCTAAACCTTTCAGATAAGAATTCAGGACTTCTTCTTCTGTTTGTGTCCAGAGTTTGTCTTTTTCGTTCTGGAAATAAGCAGTTATATAGACAAGGTGTTCCCCATAGTCTGCAAGCGGCATAAAATTCGTATGTTCTATCACTGCTCCAAAGGGCACATCTGCTTTTATATTCAACCAGTAATTCCCATCCTTCATAAGCTGTTTATCAAGGCCTATAAGAGCACATGCAGTTCC
>CAZFNE010000144.1:0-8147 GCA_964520335.1 uncultured Methanosarcinales archaeon
TGATCTTTTTCAGGATCATACCTGGGCCAGGTTACGTTTATTCCTCCATTTGGGTCTCCAGTTCTGGCAAACCTGATCCAGAGGTCCATGACATAATCCGAAACATTACTGCTTTCAGGATCAGGTTTCCAGTAATCTGGCCGGAAAACGAAGTACAGGTCACTTGTGTGATATGCCCCATATGGCTGCCCGGGAAGAGCATATGTAAATTTGTAGAGATAGGTGTTTTCATTAACTTCAGACATAGACCTGGCAACAAATTTTGCTGTCGAGGCAAAATCAAAATCTGTTACAAGCTTTTCCATTTGGTGCTGGACTTCTTCTTCGCTGCTTGCAGGATATCTGGCCAGAACCAGGCTTGCATTTTCCCCAAAGTTATCCAGGATAAACTTTTCGTACTCAGCCACAGAAATATTTACATTCGTAGCTATCGTAGTGCCTTCGTCGGCATTACTGCCTATAATAAGAGGTACAGGATTTTGTTTTCCTTGCCTGAAGATTTTTTCAGGAGCTTCTTTTATGAGCCATCCATCAATTGTAGGCTTAAAACCAATATAGTGAAAACCCCAGAATGTAGAATTCCAGATATATGGGGTTTCATTGGCCAGTTCAAAAGCACTTTTACTCCTCATCTGCTTAATTGCATCCGGTCCAGAACAGCCTAAGCTTTCAGCAAATTTCAGACCATAATCTTCAGCTTCAGCCTTTGTCTTATAAGCAGGTAACATTGGCCCCTCTTTCCAGATTGCCCCACTTTCAACAATAGCCTGTTTGTAAAGTCCCCTGCTCTGCGGAATGGCAAGTTGAGAGATAATACTTGCTCCGCCAGCAGATTCCCCGAAAATAGTAACCTGATCAGGATCCCCACCAAAAGCTGCTATGTTCTCCTGGACCCACTTTAATGCAGCCTCCTGGTCAAGTAAGCCATAGTTTCCTGAGACATTGTAAGGAGATTCTTCTGAGAGTTGGGGATGGGCCATATACCCAAGCACACCTACTCTATAGTTAAACGTAACAACAACTACCCCTTTCTTTGCAAGCTCAGTCCCATTATAAAGCGGAAGAGCACTTGATCCGCGTACATACGCCCCTCCATAAATGAAAACCATTACAGGCAATTTGTCATCAGAATTGTTTGCAGGTGTCCAGACATTAAGGTATAAACAATCCTCATCCATTTTCCCAGGAGTCCATTCAGGTCCAAAATCAGGCGCTACTGCCTGCGGGCATGAAGGGCTAAAGTTTTCTGCTCTGAGGGCTCCTTCCCAGGGTTTTGCAGGCTCAGGAGGTTTCCACCTTAGATCACCTGTTGGAGGTGCAGCGTATGGAATCCCAAGGTATACTAGGATTCCGTTTTCATCTATGCCTGAAACATATCCCCCTTCTGTTTTTACAACACCTGGCCTTGATAAGTTATTTGCATTCCCAACTGTGCCTAGCCTATGTACAGATTTTTTTGGTTTAATACCGCCTGTAAATGTAACTGCTGGTCCCCTATCCAATTGATTATCCAGTTGATCTGCAGAAACATTGTTGATATCTTTAGAGACCATTTCTCTCATAACTTCTCCTCAGATTTTCATTCCCCAAAGTTATTAAAACACAAGAGATTTCTGAATAACCTGGCTCTTTATTTGCTGTTTAAAATGTTGAATCAAGAATTGTAATTATTATATATTTTAGAGAATTTCAGATAATTTAAAGCAAAAAGAACTCTAAAGTCAGCTCTCCTGCCAGCCATTGAAAATAAACTTTGCTTATTTATCCTTCTATGAGACTTATTCGTAGCCTTTATTTTTAAGAAAAAAGTGACTGGCTATTTTATAATAATTAATTAGAAAATAATTGCAATTAAGGTTAGTAGAAAGAAAAGTTAGAATCAAAATTATTAAGCGAATTTAAGTGCTCATATTTAAAAAATTAATAAGCTGTAACTTCAGGATGATCCCCCAGGAGATTATTCATAAGTGTGTTAAAAGGCTTAATTTAAGAATTGTAGTATTATAATTGGTCAGTAAGTTGAATGATCAGAATTCATGTTCGCAAGAGTATTATTGAGCTTGTCTAGAAATAAATTACAAATAGCATCCTTTTTTATTTTGCTGGCCCTTTTAAAGATATTTTATAAAACCGGTTTTTACTCCTCTTTCAAAACCCACCTGTTCATAAAATCTTAGCGTGCTTTCTTCTTTTTATCCGGTCAAAAGCATCACTTTATAACAGTTTTTTTCCTTTGCAACCTCGACGGCTTTATTTATTATTGCAGTGTCATATCCTCTTTTCCTGTATCTGCTGTCTGTAATCATGTATTCTATAAGCCTATAGGACCTTCACGCGAGTAAAACTTTTTATCATAGCTAAAGTGCAGGAGGATACGATTTTTCCGTCTTTTTTCAGAACAAAATAATACAGGTTCGGATTATTAAGGATTTTTTTTCCATAACTCAGCTATATTCCCTCCTCGCCTTAGATCAGGATTTTCGGGGTTTAATTGCCTGTAAAGGTCAAACAAAAATAGAATTCTTCAAACTTGGTTAATCTTACATTAAATTCGTTATTGTTCATACTCCAAGCAGATACCAGGGCTCCATATAAATTAGCCCGCAAAATTATTAAATTAGAATAAGGGAAGAGCCGACCCATAAAGGAAAAATGAACCCATATCTGGAAGATGCTGCAATTTTTTATTATTTTAAAACTAACTATTCAGTTTATATTTTTTATAGTTCTTCAGCGAAAAACAAAAATTTGCCAGGAAAAATTAGAAGGGGGAATTTAATTTTCGCAAATATTTATAAAGGATGTTTTAAAAATAATAATTTATGTGAGGGTGTTGAGATTCAAGCTGAAAATAATGGAAAAGGCCCGAATGATTGACATCCTTATCTGGGGGTAAGTTAGGATGAATAAAAGTAAGCAAAAGGTATTAAGCCTATTTTTGGTAGCTATTTTGTTAGTTGCACTCTCAGCAGCTTCGGCAAGCGCAAATCCTGCAGGAGCAAAGCCGAGCGATGTTGTTAAGCATGCAAAAAGCTGGGTAGGAGTCAAAAATGTCCATGGAGGCAACAGCAGGAGCGGGATAGATTGTTCACATCTGGTTTATCAGGTTTACTCAAAGGCCGGTGCCAAAGGGATTTACTTTATGAAAGTACCTGCTATGAAAAAGAGCAAATACTATGTCGTAACAAAAAAACCAGCTGCAGGAGATCTTATTCTCTGGAAAAAAGATGTCACTTACAAAGGCAAGAAATACTACCTTGCAGCTCATGTTGGAATTTTGATAGGCGGTGGCAAGTTTGTGCACACGTCAAGCGATAAAATGAAGGTTACTATAAATAGTATTTCGGAAGGACCATATAAAAGTGGAGGAATATATTACGTAAGATGGGCAGGGAGATAATTTAACGAATAAGAAGTCAAGCCAATGCTGAAATATAATAAATTTATTTAATTTTTTAAAGAGGAGTTTATCGTTATCAGCTAATACTTCCAATTGTTTTGTATTATTTTATTTTATTTTATTTTATTTCATTTCATTTCATTTTTTTATTTTTACTTAGCATTTTATTACCATTTTAATTACCATTATAAGATTGGGAATATAGCAATATCTCGTATTTTAAAAAAAGTATCAATGATTTTAAGTTCTTAAAAAAGATATATGCTTTTTATAGCATAGATAAAATGATTTTGAGTTTTAGTGAGCCCAAACACCTGACTGCGCTGAATAAAATCCTTGAAATGCTTTTTGTATTTTTGTACAACCTCCTGTGATTTTGGTTCTATATTGAGCCGCCTTCTTTTTTACCCGAGTTCTTTACATTCTCAATTCATTTTAGTGTATTTTTTTTCTACCTGACCAGTGGCAGAATGCCCAGACCAAAGCATTTGCAAAGGGATCTGTTTGCTCATACTTCGGGCTTCTCCAGGCAAAAAGCTTGAACCCTACAAATAAAATTGAGAGACACATACACAGCGAAAATAATGCACACACTGACATTTGTATTTCTATTGGTGACGTTTTACCTGCCCCCTAATATCCTGTGCTATTAATTCGGGATAAACAGGCATCCTTTTTAGCTTTTTCGGTATACATTGATCTTCGATTTCGCTTTAAAAAGTTATATGGAAGATAAGCAAGCTATATGACTGAAAAAAAGGTTTTTTTTCTTATCTGAACTCTAAAAATGCCTTTAAGGCGATTTCTAGCCAATAGAGAGTATTGTATACAAATAGATGGCAGAAAAATGTCAGTTGAGATTTTAGGGAGTCAAACTTTTCTCACAGGAAAAATTAAGATAATTGTGCATTTATAAGGCATTTTCATATAATTTTTCGATATAGAGACAGTATTTTTGATATGTTCTTAACACTTTTTCGCATTTTGTGTCAGAGTTTTATAGCCAAAAAATAAAACTGTGAAAGAGATACACAAAAGCAATAATACAAATACTGAAGCTTCTATTTGACTGGGGGACGTTGAGACTACTCCTTTTTACTTTCTTACAGTTTTAATTGCAAGATAGGTGTAACATCCTTTTTAATATTTTCGCTATTTTTGACTCACAAAAAGGCCCTGAGCTTCTTCAGATAAAACTAAAATTAGACTATTGTCCTGTCCCCGCAAAAACAAAGAAAAGTTTATATAGTAGTTGCAAAATTGGGGCAACATCAGACAATACCACGCAACATTTAAAAATCCATTTTTACGGGGAATTCCTCATCCCATCTTTCCCCATTATGAAATACGCAATCAATTCCTTTTTCAAAGATAATTGAAGGATTCAAAAGTTTGATCAGATCTTCAGATTCCTGGTATTCTGTAGTATGAGCAGTTTCCGGAGAAAGATAGCGGGCCTTTCCACAATTATAAAGGACAACCGAGATATGTGAGTTCGAGTATTTTCTAGTCAATTTAATACCTCCTATCTGGTTAATTTTAAAATTCCTTCCAATCCTTTAGGAATAACCTTTGAAAACAATTAACCTAAAATCAATGCTTAAAATGGATTGAATTTTAAATTAAAAGGACCTTATTCGGACAGATAAAAAAATATTTGTCCACATACATCTTCAAGTTTTATCCTTTGTTTAAAAGATGCTCCTTACTAATTATAAATTTTTTGCTTGTGGAATTCTATGAGAACCGTAACTGAACCTATATAAAAATCCATAAAAATACATTTTTGATCAAAATATAAGAAGTTCCGAGAAAGGTTTATCGGAAGCTATTAAAAAATAGTAGTATTCTAACCTTTTAAAGAAAATTTTTTTGAAAATAATAATCTAACAATATTATTTCGATTAATTAAGGAAATTTATACTAAAATTTTCTATAATTTTACTTCTGTGTTAGGTCTTGATAAAAAATAATGTATTTTCACCTTTATTACAAAGAGTCTATGCAATAAATGCCTACCCGCTGTAACTTTTACAATATGCAATATGCAAAACCACAACAAATACTCTTATATTATATTATAGACCTATTATGAATTTTCAACATGCTTTAATGACTTTTCGATAAGCTCTAAGTTCAATTTACTCAGCTCTAATCCAGCCCTGAGAGACAAATCGAACTAACTAATGCAGGATTAAGATTTTTAACTTTTGAATTAGGTTTTGCTTTTATTTCTTCAATAGCAAGTTCAAGTTTTTTAGATGGCAGTTTTCAAGATTTCTTAAAATTGCTAAAGAAAAAAATTACGGAATTGATTATTGTAATTATTCTACTTCTCAAAGTTCTGGCATTGAAAGCAAAGGCAGAATTTGGTTTAAAATCCCAACAGATTCAGGATCTACTGTTGAGACAGATTCCTGAACTGTGGAAGAATTTCCACACTTAACTGGCGCACGCAGGTCCGAAGCCTTAAAATCGAACTGTAACCATACTTTATCTGGTTATTCGAAGAATTATGAAAATTAAGAGCATAACTAATCCACTCAGGTATATCCAGCGAATATAGATTCGCCGATTAACAATTCCTGAATCTAATAATTTACTTGTTGAATACAGAATAACTGCATCCATTAATAAAATTGGAAACAGATAAATCAACTCTAACCAGTTCAACAAAAATGGCAAGCTACTTGAAACAATTACAAATAAGAAAATCGTCCCACTTATTTTTAATGCTTTTTCGCGACCAAGCACCAAGGCTAAAGAACGGGACCCTATTTTACGATCGCCCTCAGCATCCATGGCGTCTGCCGCGATTTCCTCTCCTAAATCAATAAGCATTACTATGAAGGCGAAAAACCAGACTATCTTTTCAAATGGCCTGTTTACTGCTATACCGCCAAAAATAAAAGTCATACCAACCGAAAAACTAACCATAAGATTTCCAATAAAACCGGCTTTTTTGAACCTCCAATTGTAAAGAAAACCAACAACCCAAACTAAAATAATTACTAACAAAGCTTCCAAACTAATCAAATAACTTGTGATAAATCCAAACATTGTCACTACAATGGAGAGAAGAATAACATCTTGTTCAGTAACAAGCCCTGCTGGGAGTGGCCTTTCTGGCGCGTTTATCTTGTCAGTTTCAATATCAAAATAGTCATTCAAAATCAGAGATGTAGCCGAAATAAAAAAAACACTTAGAAATCCCAATATAATTTCTGTTGCGAGGGGGAGTTTACCTAGGGCCAGTAGTTCTCCTAATATCACACATACTCCTGCAGTAAATGGCAGTTCAAAACGAAATAAGCGAAACAGCCCTAGAAGTCTTGTCTTAATCATAATAACAATGTTTTCCTCTTCATAATTTACCCAGTGTTTATAGTCCCAATTATTGGGTATACAGAGTGTCTCATCGCTTATCTAAGTGGATTTCGCTAGCTAATAATACAAATCCTTTATGAAATTTCAATCGGACTTATATTTTAAATTATATGAAAGTTGTCTCGAATCCTCTTTTATCCAGAGGGATCTTACAATCTTCTTGTGTGTTTAAATATCCATTCTTCTATTTCAGAAAGTGACATTTCATTTTCTGTTGTAGCTACCCTAATTATGAAATCTATCATTTCTTCATTTGTAGATGTAAATTTGTATCCTTCCTCTTCAATAACAAAATTCATGGCTTCATAACCAGTTCGTTTATTCCCATTAAAAAACGGATTTTTTGCAACAATGGTAAAGACTATTATTGCAGCATTTTGAAAAATACTGTTAGAGTCTTTTAATAAAAATTCAAACATTAATTAAGGGTAGCTAAAGAGCGTATTGCAGGAGTATAATCATCCGGGTCTTTAAATGTATCATAATCTATGACTTTTTGGCGAATTTTTAGAATCTCAATTAGGCTGATCAAAATATCACTCTCTTCCAAGAGCGTCTAAAATCTCTTTATCTTCTATTAACTTCTTTTCCAACCAGGCGTTAAAATCCTTTATATGGGATTCTTTCTGTTCCTTTATCTCTTCTCTTGGAAACATGGGTTTATAATCTTCTTTCTTCTTTGCTTCAATGGCAAGTCTCTTAACAACTGAATTAAAAGATTCTTCATGAGTTAGTTTTAATTCCTTAAGCATTTCTTTAACGTCAGGGTCTATAGCGATTGTGGATATATATAATAATAGATTATAATATGTTATAAACGTTAAGAATTGATTTTAAAGAAAAAATAAGATCGTAAGTATTATTTGGGTTTTAGGATAAAGAAATAGGAAAGAAAGGAGAAAAAGTGGATAAGAAGTGAGAAAGATATTTTTAATTCTTTTTTAACCTGCTTACTTGCAGATTGAATAAATAACGGTAGCTATAAAAGCCTTTAATCAGCTGACGTGTTATTCACACTTTTCTTTTCATTGATCCTGACTGCTTTTTTAGTGCTGTAGAGATACAGAAATACTCCAACAATTGACATGACTTCCAGAATTGTAAAGTAAATCATCTGTGAGCTGTCGCCTGAATTGTAATTATGCCAGATAAATAAAAGATAACCAAAGCAGTAAATCAGATTTGCGTAAAATGCTTTATTGACCATTACCATGTATGAAGCTATCAAGTTCGGTACAATTATCCAAATAGTTTCTATCATTTTTCCCATCTATTTTGTTTGTGGCTCTAGGTATCTTAAATTCTGTTTTAATATATAAAATTTATTATATAAAAATTAAGTCAGTGTTAATTCTCTAAG
>CAZFNE010000145.1:0-8010 GCA_964520335.1 uncultured Methanosarcinales archaeon
CCTGCTCCCCAAGGTTGCATGAAAAAACCTTCAGGCATGTAATGGAAAAAGCCGGCATGAACTCTTACCTCATGGAAATGGTAAATATCAGGGAACAGTGCTCCTGGGTACATGCAGACGATCCTCAGATGGCAACGCAGAAAGCTTTTGATCTTATCAGAATGGGAGTTGCCAAAGCCAGGTTTTTGAAAGAATTAAGTGCAACAAGCTCAAAAGCAAGCAGGAACGTCCTTGTGGTAGGGGGAGGAGTCGCAGGAATAGAGGCAGCCTTAAATCTCGCAGACACAGGTTTTCCTGTAATCATGGTAGAAAAAGAGTCTACAATAGGCGGGAAAATGGCTCTTATGAATGAAGTTTTTCCTACAAATGACTGCTCCATCTGTGTACTTGCTCCCAAAATGACCGAAGTCCAGAATCACCCAAACATTACTCTTTACACATATTCCGAAGTTACTGACATCTCAGGCTCAGTTGGAAAATTCCACATAAAAGTCAAACGCAAGCCAAGATTTGTTCTTGAAAACAAATGTAAAGGCTGTGTGGAGCTCTGTGCTGATGTATGTCCTGTGGAAATCGAAAATCCCATGAATTATGGCGTGGGGAAAACAAAAGCCATATACATGCCAATTCCCCAGGCTGTGCCCCAGGTTGTACTTATCGATCCCGATCACTGTGTAGGTTGTGGGCTCTGTTTACAGGCCTGTCCTGCAGATGCTGTTGATTATGAGCAAAAGCCTGAAGAAATTGAATTTGATGTAGGAGCAGTAATCGTTTCAACAGGCTATCAGCTTTTTGACGCCTCCAGGAAAAAAGAATACGGGTTTGGGAAGTATCCTGATGTTATTACGAATATGCAGCTTGAGCGGATGCTGAACTCTGCAGGTCCGACCGGAGGAAGGGTTCTTGTCCCCTCTACAGGCATACCCCCAAGAAGCGTAGCTTTTATCCAGTGTGTAGGGTCAAGGGACAAAACGGTCGGGAATGAATATTGCTCCAGATTTTGCTGTATGGCTGCCCTGAAGAATGCACAGATGATAAAGGAACGTTATCCGGATACCGATGTTACAATTCATTACATCGACATTCGGGCTGCCGGAGAAATGTATGAGGAATACTATGCCCGAACCCAGGCAATGGGTGTGGATTTTGTTCGTGGAAAAGTAGCAGAAATCTATGCAGGCGAGGACGGAAGGCCGGTAATCCGGTTTGAAAATACCCTGGAAGGCAGGACCGAAGCAGTACCTCACGATCTCATAGTCCTTTCAACAGGCGCTGAGCCGACTAAAGCTGCAGAAAGTGTCAGCAGGATGTTGAACCTTACACGCAGGCCGGATAATTTCCTTGCAAGCGCTCATCCGAAAATGCGGCCTGTAGATGCTCCTGTAAGCGGAGTTTTTCTTGCAGGCTGTGCCTCCGGGCCTAAAGAGATCCAGGTCTCGATTGCCCAGGGCAGTGCCTGTGCCTCAAAAGTTATGCAGCTTTTAGGGACCGGAGAACTTGAAGCTGACCCGATGGGAGCACATATCGAGCCTGAAAAATGCATAGGCTGTAAGACCTGCGTGGATGTTTGCAAATTCGGAAAGATCAGCATCGAAAACAAAAAGGCTGTGGTGGATGAGGTTTCCTGCCACGGCTGCGGAGACTGCAGTGCAGCATGCCCTACAGGGGCAATCCAGATGCGGAACTTTGAAAACGAACAGATTTTTGCCCAGATCCGGGCTGCAACTGCTCACAAATCCCAGAGTCCTTTCGTTGTAGCTTTCCTCTGCAACTGGTGCAGTTACGCCTGTGCAGATCTTACAGGCATGTCAAGGATGCACTATCCAACCAATATCAGAGTCATCCGTACCATGTGTTCGGCAAGAGTTAGCCCTGAATTTGTACTTGAAGCTTTCAAAGGAGGAGCTGACGGAGTGCTTGTTGCAGGCTGCAGAATGGACGAGTGCCACTACATTCATGGAAACTTTGATGCGAAAAGGCGTATGGATGCCTTATCAGAAGTTATAAAAGAAGCAGGTTTTGACCCTAAGCGGCTCAGAACCCTCTGGATTTCGGCTGCCGAAGGGGAACGCTTCTCAAACACTATAACTGAGTTTGTAAAAGAGCTCGAAGAGATAGGGCCTATAGGTACAGAACTCAGGCAGATCGAACCTGCAACTAAAATCGGGGAGGTGGCCCAATGAGCGAAGATGAACTAAAAAGTGAAACTTGCGGGTGCAGGGGGTGCTGTGAATCCACACAGCCCGAAATGCATTGCTCAGAAAATGAAATACCAGTTGCCGAAACATATTTCGAAAAACCAGACCAGGAAGATATCGAATTTGATGATATTTCCACTTCTGCACCTGAAGCTGGAGAAGGCGAAAACCAGGAAAAGCTTACGGTTACCAATAGCATGGATGTGCAGGGAAGTCACTTTGTTTATACCCAGGCAACTGAAAAATCCATCAAGAACCTTGACTACGATTACAAACGCTGCAATGGCTGTGGAATTTGCGTAGATATCTGTCCCACGAAAGCCCTTGAACTTGGGCCTATCCATGAAATTGCAACAGGGCTTGATGCGCCTGCAGTCATGATGGACCTCGATAAGTGTACTTTTTGCAGGATGTGTGCAAATCTCTGTCCTGTACATGCCATTACTTTTGAAGCTATAGGAGAAGTCCCGGACCAGAAGCAGTTCCCTAAGTACGATACTTATATTAAAATAAATGAAAAATGCTTACCCTGCGACCTCTGTAAGGGAGCCTGTCCTCAGGACGCAATTGAAGTAGAATACACTTTCCCGAAAAAAGAAGAGATTGCACCTTTTAAAGAAGAAGCCGAAGGCGAGATAGAAATCGATACAGATAAATGTAACTTCTGCGGGGTCTGTGCCCATTTCTGTGATGCCTTCCTATTGCTTGAGCGCGAGCCCACTCCTGATAATCCTGTGCCTTTCGAACAGATCCTTGTGGATGAAGACAAATGCGACTACTGTGTACTTTGCCAGGATATCTGCCCTGAAGAGGCAATAAAGGTTAAGGGGGAAAGGCCCTGTGAAGCCCCGAAAGTTGAAGGGGAAATTAAGGTAGATGAACTGAAATGCACTCAGTGCGCTCGCTGCAAAGCCGTCTGTCCCTATGAAGCAGTTGAATTGCAGAAGCCTATGGAAGGGGAACTGGGCCTTATTGAGATGAACCTCAAAGAGTGCGATCCTCAAGGATGCCGCGGCTGCTTTAATGTATGTCCGTCTGACCTCTGGTATGTGCCAACAGACCCGGAAGATCCCCGGAAACTTGCGTTTATTGAAGATTTCTGTACTTACTGTGGAGCCTGTGTAAAAGCCTGTCATCTGGATGCCATTAAAGTGGAAAGGACCGAGGTTAACCACACGGAAATTCTTGCAACTCCCTGGGCAGCCCAGTGGAAAGATGCAATCGAATCCTTAAAAACAGGAGTCAGAAAAGGAGTTGACCGTGCTGTACCAAGGGAAACGGAAGCTCTTAAAGCCCAGAAATTTATGGGGGTAGAACCTCCAAGTGTCAACGAAGAAATGCTTGCTGCTGTGCAGGCAAAAATCGACTCTATAATGCCAGCCCTCAAGAGTGCAAAAGTCAGGAAAATCTGGGAAACCGAATGTCCGGAAAAAGCTGCTGCCGCAGTGAAAAAGAAGATTGAAGTTTAAGCTTTTACAGACAGCAGAGGAATATCTGAGCGTTGTACTTGACTGCTCCAACGCTTCAAAATTAATATTTTATCCTATATGTCCGATTCCGTTTCAATTCTCCTTTCCTGACTCCGAAACTATTCTTTTCTGAAAATATTATACCGAGATCATGATTAGCAACGAAAACTATAAGCCTCCTGAGAAAAGGCAAAAGAATTCGAAGCGTGTCGTATTTGCATATCAACTATATCATTGAAAAACTAACAGCTTTCAATAAAAGAAAGATTAAATCCATATTATACTCTGATATAAGTGAAAAATCGCAACCGCTTAACTACATAGCAGCTCCTCTATGATTTTATGTTCATTTATTTTTTCAGTGCGACTGCATAAATCATGAGCTTTCGAAAACTGAAAAAGCTTTTATGTTCTAAATTCAAAATATGGAATGAATATTTTTTCATGAATATTATTTGGGGATGATATTAATATGAACGAAAATTCTAAAGTTCCGTATACCGTAGAAAATATCAAGAAATGTATGTGCCCAAAATGTCCTGTCCAAGTTAACAGCAAATGTTCAATGGATAAACTTGACAGCTTGGTAAAAGGATTGGAAAATGCAGGAGAAGGAAGTGTTCCAGAACCTCAAAATGTTCCAGGATTATACTGCTCAACGGGTGTAGCTACGTGTCAGGATCTTAATCCTAAAGAACAATGCATATGTTATACATGCGCTGTCTGGAAAAAGTACAAACTGCAAAACGTAGAGCCAGTAATGTATTTCTGTCAGAAAGGTAAAGCCGTTTAATTCGAAAATAAAAGATTAAAAAATTGAATTGGAATCACGAATATTATCAAATTTAAGAAGATATAATTTATCTTGGCGGAATGAAATATGTTTCTAGGCTCAAGGCCCTCTATGCTGTCTGATCTCTCACTTTTGATTCAAATATTAGCCTTTTCTTTCCTCTTATATGCAATTTACAGGAGAAAAGAGAGCCTGGCCTCTCATGGGAAAATTGCATCAATTGCCTTTTATCTGGCATTGCCAGCAGTATTGTACATGCTATACAGTAAATCTAAAGGTCTCACACTTCCAGATTATAATTCGCTTCTTGGCCTACACATGCTTCTTGGTATTCTGACAATTCTTACCGGAATTCTTTTTGTTACCAATCAATGGAAGTGGAAAATAAAAAGAAATATGGATCTTGAAGTTCTCCTTTGGACAGGGACTTTTCTTCTGGGTATTGTAATTTACATACTGCTATTTGGCTCAAGCTTATTTTAGGCCTGGTTCCATTATATACGAAAAGACTTAACACCTAATAATCACAGGGCCAATAATAAGCATCATTGAGAAATGAAAGAAAAAACAGATTTTTTTCCGAAAATGAAATTTTGCTGAAAATCAATACTTATTAAAATATTTTAAAGTTATGAATATAAGTGATAAGTAATGAACTTATCACTTGAAGGTTAGCCAGGTACTTATAGATCTGTCTTGTTTCTTACTTCTTCTCCACAACTGTTACGGTGCCTTTCATAGAAGGATGAATCGAACAAGTATAATCATATGTTCCTGCTTTTGTAAACTTGAATTCGTAAGTGTCTCCTTGCGCCAGTGACCCAGACTCAAAAGAAGACCCCTTTACTGTATGAGTAGCAGAGTCCTGATTTGTCCATCTTACAGTATCCCCTGTTGATACCGTTACTGAAGCTGGATTAAAGGCAAAATTACTAATTGATACATCGACAATCTTACCTTCACCAGCAGCTTGAGGTGCTGCGGGCGTTTCGGCAGGAGTGGCTGGCTGCTGAGTATTATTCCCGGCACACCCTATTGCCAGAAATACACTAAACAATACTGGTAAAATAATTAGTTGTTTTCTCATTTTCTCCCCCTTGAAAAATTAGATGCATATGAATAAATGTTTTTGTTTTATAATGGTTGCTATCAAGTTCTGAATGTAATTTATCTATTCAAGGCTATTTTTAATTTATCCGATTAGATAGCAATATTATAGAGCAAAAATTTACTGCCAATTTTTGTTGAGTTTATGATCAAAATAAATTTTGCTAACCCATTATTAGCAGAAGAAAATCCGAAAAAAATAACTTCCGTTTTTCAAAATGTTCCTTTATATCTCAAAAGTACTTCAGTAAGAACTTATCTAGGGAGATCATTGTTTACATTTAGTAGTGTTGTTTGCACTTTCGTTTAATTTCGCTTCGAAATAACCGGCTGTTATTTCGTCTTTATGTGCTGCGAAGGCAGCTAAAACTTCCTTTTTTTCTCGTTCAGGAACTTTACAATAGTCAAGTGATTCTTTGAGATCTGCTGCAACAGCATCAAACTCTTCAGGTGAGATTCGCAAGTCACGGTGAGCATCTGCGAGGTTTTTACCTGTATAATTGAACGGCCCACCTGATATTGCAGCAACCCATAGAGTTCTCATAAATTTGAGGCCTGGCAACCTATTTAATTTATTGTTGCTCCAGTCCCTTAGGTAGGGGTTTTTGGAATCTTTCCCAGCAATAGGATCGTTTATAACAGTATCGCTGAACCGATTCACTACAAGAGCGATGGCATAGATTCCACCAAGACGTTCATACAAGGATTTTTCTTGTTTCCCCTCATTATTTACTTCTTTCTGAGCCTCTTTATCTTTCTTGTATTCCTCGTTTACTACTTTATCTTCCTGATTATCAGGTCCTCCGTCATTATCATATACTGCATTTACTGCCACAGCAGTCAATGACACTAAAAAAAGACTGCCAGTAAAATTGCTATTGCCTTTTTACTTTGACTTTTCATATCTCTACCCCTTATTTTCCACTTTATTTTTATGCTCTGTTATATTGAGAAAACTTACAGTAGCCACGTTTAAAATAAAAGCTACATTTAATTCTCCAAATTAAGTAAAGAAAATACTTATTCCTCAAATTAGATAAATATTCAATTTATATCTTAAAGTGAATAAATAAACTATTTTAATATAACTTATATATTTTTACATGCTACAAAACGCTAGCATGTAGCCCTCGATAATGAATTTAGGAAGTTTACTAGAAAAAATACTATCAAGAACGGAAAAATAAACTCTATATTTCTCACACACTTTCTGCGCTTAAATGTGGTATCGAAGGTGAAATACGTGTATTCAATATTTCAAGGTGATTATAATAATTTTTCAAAGTCCCCCATATTATGCAGAACTTCTATAACCAAAAAACGTAGTAATTATTAATAGCTGGCTTCTATTTTTGTAGAGAGGATAAAATCAAGAAAAAATCCATTTTTTTATTAAGGCTATCCCAAAACCCATTTTTGATAAATTCCAATTTTAAAGATAAATTTCATGATCTGCAGACTAGTATATAACTCAGAATACAGCATTAATGGATACAGTTATAAATTTTGGGATTAGCTCATTCGTGTAATTTATTTTTTTTGTGTATATAATTTTAAACTGTAACCTGGTGTTGTTTTATTTTCATTTTAATATATAATCTGCACCTTAGATAATAATGGAAAAAAAGGAGAAATTAAAACAAAGCTGCAGATTTGGCATGAGTAGAATGAATAGTCCTTTCATGTGGGGCGTGCGAACAAGTTCCCTTCCATGGTATCACTTATTTAACTCATTCTAATAATGAGTTTGCAAAACAAGCTACTATACTAAGATAAAATAATCTCTCTAATACTCTCCAAGTCTGGACTGATCCTTTAGCTTTATATCTTTATGTTACGGATAATTAAGCATAGATCATTTTAAGAGATAAAATATGCCACGAGGTACTATAATAGGTAATGGCAGACTGGCTATTGCCTTTGATAGGGAATCTAGGATCAGGGATCTTTATTATCCCCAAATCGGCCTGGAGAATCATGTAGGGGGCCATGTTTTTAGGAATGGCATTTGGGTAGATGGAAAATTCAGATGGATTGATGGTAGCTGGGGTATTAAGATGGAATACATGCCTGATACCCTGGTTAGCAGAACCAAAGCTAATCACTCTGAATTGGGTATAGCTATAGAAACCAATGAAGGAGTCCATAATTATTTGGACGTCTACCTAAAGAAATTGATAATCCATAACAATGAGGATTCGTATAGAAAAGCCAGGATCTTTTTCAGTCATGACTTTCACATCTATGGGGATTCATTTGGCGATACTGTGATGTATGACTCTGCCCTAAACTCTTTAATCCATTATAAGCGTAAGCGCTATTTCCTTATTAATGGCGTAACCAGCCAGGACAAAGGAATCTACCAGTTTGCTACTGGAGTCAAAGAGACACCCGGCATGGCAGGCACCTGGGTAGATGCAGAGGATGGACTACTAGGCGGATT